>JANYJN010000157.1 GCA_025358475.1 Candidatus Solibacter sp. | reverse complement strand
GTGGTCATTCACACCTCCAGCCATTCCGGCTTTTCCGCTCTGCCGCAATGCCAGTAGATTAGCCCATATGCCGCCGCCGCAGGGTCTACTCCCGCCTCCCGGAGGTCGTCGAGCGTGATCGTCGCAGCCATCTCGACTGCTTCCATGGCGTTGTTGACCGGATCGCCGTTCTCCGGTCCGGGCGCACAGGCTGCCACGATCGCGCCCGTCTGCACCATGGCGCGGAACAGGTCCAGTTTCTGGACATCGGGGAGTTGGTCGATTGTAGTTGGCATTCGTCGAGTCTAACCGCAATCCACATCCCAAAGGAGTCCCCCTCATTACCACCCTCGAGCACGTCTTCGCCGCCGGCCATTGCCAACAAGGCTGCTAAGGTCATCCAATCCCAGGTGCTGCCCGCCCTGATCACACTACATGCCGATGCGCCGACGATCAAAGCCGTGATCTGAGCCGATGCGGGCGCGTGATGACCACGATGGAACATCACGATGCCGAAGGCCGGGAAGAAGCCATGTAGAATCTGCCGCCGGCGGTTCCGGCCGGATGCGCGAGTGGGAGAGCGGCAGCGAGCTTGCGGCCAACCGGAGTGCCAAACCGCCCGGCGGCAGAAGACGCAGGCGGACTGGCGAAAGCGGGATCCAGATTACCCCATCGGCTGGAGATTAGACCAGCGCGCCGCGCACATACCACCGCCGGAGCCTCTCCGTTTGCCGGCGCCACTGGCCCAACTACCCTGGGAGTTGGCGAAAGACCAGTTCGGCCCGCAAGGCACAGATTTCATTGGCGTTATGAGCGCACTAATCCTGCGTGCCGCAAAAGACCAGATGCGCCCGTATCTTCCTGATCCAACGGGACTTCCCGGCAGACTTCCCATTCTTCCGGAAAAGACCAGTTCCCGCCTCCCGCATACTGAATCCCGAGCAGGCGACGATGCAACTGGAGTTTCACCAACTCGACCGGCGATGGGAACATTTGCGAGTCCGTGAGCCGCAACGGCAGCGCCGATTGCTGGCGTCGCTGGCCGATAGCGGTCAACAGACGCCCATCGTCGTGGTGGCCGCCGGACCACCGAACCGTTACCTGGTGATCGATGGCTACAAGCGCGTGGCCGCGTTGGAACAACTCGGCCGGGACACAGTGGAAGCAACCCTGTGGGCGATGAGCGAGGCCGAAGCTGTGTTGCTGTCGAGGTCGCTGCGATTCAGCCCACAGGAAAGCGCGCTCGAACAAGGCTGGCTGCTGGCGGAGAGGGAGCAACGCTTCGGCGATGGTCTGGAAGAACTGGCGCGCCGTTTCGACCGCAGCCCCAGTTGGGTCTCGCGACGATTGGCGCTGGTGGAGTTGCTGCCGGAAGCGATCCAGCAGCAAGTGCGTGAAGGAAAACTGGCGGCACAAGCGGCGATGAAATATCTGGTGCCGGTGGCGCGAGTGAACGCCGGAGACTGCACGCGCATGGCGGCCGCCTTCGTCGCGCATCGCTGCACTACGCGGCAAGCCGGACAACTGTATCGTGTGACTCAAGGCACGTGCGGCGCGGTTCGTCGTTCGGACAGGGTCCTGGCGGCCCAACTGCACCAACGTGGCGTGCCGATTGAAGCGGTGGAGAACGCCTTCGTGCTGGCAGCGGCCCGGCGGATGATACGGCCCGCCGTCACCGCGCCTCTGGGAACGATCCGTTCCCTGGCATACTTCTCACCGGTGATCGAAGAAGTACTGCAACTGCAGGTCGGCCAGGAATACTTTCAGCACCTCCGCAATAGACTCCAACGTGCCGCCTCGGCACGATAGACCATCCCCCAACGAAATCCACACACGGCGCGCCTTCGGCGCGGATGATATCGCTGCGTCCCTACCGCCAACAAGGCGGCACGCCTGCGGCGTGGATGACGACGCCGGTTCTCAATCCTGTTCCTGCGGTGGGTCAGTTCGAGCGAGCGCTACTGGGTAACTTCTGGAGAGCAGCGAACGCCGGCTGAACCGACACCCACAACGGTTTCCGCTTTGCGGCCTGCCCGCTGTCTGGTGTATTGGAGCGTTTTGTGCTCCGGTAATAGATACTCCGCGAGTTCCGAAAATGTGCAATCTCCGCCCGCCCGGACGTACCCCCCTGTCAAGGGCTTGGACCTGTCAAGTGGAGAACGTGGAGAACACGGCAACGGCGCAAGTCTAGATGGCGCAGCGAGCCAGCGTTCGTGCGGGGCGCCACGAGGGAATCGGGCCTCAGATTGATTCTCGGATAGGAACTAGCCGATACTTATCCGCTCCCATCATAGTCCTCGGCAGCCTGAGTTGGAAATTCTGAACGCATGGGCGCGTACGCTGGATGGGGCTGTCAACAAACGCTTGCTGTCAACAGAGAATCCGGAGAGTTGGACGCCGCAGACGCGGGAGTCCGGCCTCAACCCTGGGGTTGAGTTCGTGATCCCGCGAAGTCACCTATCCAATCGGAGAGGCCAGCGGCAGGAAATACCTTTGAATTGTTTGGGATAAGGCGACGTCGCAAAGTGCTCCGGTCAACAAAAACGGCGTGGGAATTTGGTGCGCGGACAGTATGGCTCCCCAAAAAACCCGGTATAAAACGACCTCTCCGGCCGCAAGTTATTGATTCTAAAATGGCTACCGTGTGGCTACGAAAGAGTCAGCATTGGGTTTAGTTCACAGCGCATAACCGGCAACCACCCGACGCACAGAACTGGTCGAATAGATTCGGTGTGGTTTTGTCACTGGAGCGTTGCAGCCCCAAATTGCCTACATGGAGCGATGGGGCGGGCCTATCATTTGCTGCCGAGTGTGCGGTGTGGAATAATCGGTTCGGCGAGTCTTTTATTTTCAGGAGTCTTTGGAATGGCGACGCGACTGCACGGCCATCTCGGTTCCGGGGATGAATGGAGATTAAAGTGGTTAGTTTCGTAGATCAGGCGCGTCAGTGGGCTGAGGGCATAGCCGGCATGGCTCGTGGATTCGCCGCCGGCGATTCCGAAGACCGGGAGCCGACAGCCGTCGAGCTATGGAGCAAAGCATCTCCGCGGCTCGAAAAGGCCCTCAGCTTCTACGACAAGAAGGACTCTGAGTCGCTGCCCGACACCGCATGGCTCCTCGATTCCAAAGCGAGATGCCAAAAGGAACTCGACGAGATAATCGACGCCGTTATCCTCGTGCTGGAGGCCTGTGGGGCAGTTGAAAGCAGGAAGGCGATCAGGAACCTCCAAGATGCCATTACCGAATCCCGTAAACGGATCGGCCAATCTCGGGAGCAGTTGCTTTCTGCCCCGCCGCAGGTATCCCTTTCTCCGCCAACTTCTCTCTGGACCAAGAGCCGCGAGGGCCTTGAGGCGGCGATTGCCGATGAAGACCGCCGTATTGAGGAAATGCAGCGCCAGATTGGACGAATAAGGGAGGAATTTCGTAGTCAACTCCGGCGGATCAGTCTGGAAGTAGCGCCGGACGAAGCGGATTCCCTCCTTCTGCCGGTCCAAGACGACATCGTTTCGATGGCGGCCGTTATCACGAACGTCGGCGGGTTGACTGCACAGTTGGCGCATTTAGTCGAAGAGAGCAGGGAACTCCCGTCCCACACCAGGCGGTACTACGGCATGTACCTGTTGCTGGTTTACGCGATTGACCGAATCCAGACGCGCGCTATTGAAGAGATTGATAAAACGTATCTTCCGAAGTTGCACAGATTCGAGCAGGAAGCCCGACAGAATATCTCTGAAGCCTACACCCAAATCTCTCGAGGCGGTCCCAGAGAGCAATTGGCGGCAAACACCGAAGCTGGCAAGACCACAATCAAAGCCTGCCAATTTCTCGCCGATGCACTGCGTAAGCAGAGAAGCGCGATTTCCGCAGAAAACGACTGTACAAGGCGGATGCTCGCAGCTGCCGCAAACACCTACAAGACCGTCCGACTCAGCCTGAACGTCGGTGAGCTGATGCGCGATTGCCAAGTGGCGTTTAAGGCGTTGCGCGAGTTGCGCGTGCCCCGACTTAGGCCGTTTCAGAATATAGAACTGAAGGACGAGCTGCAGCGGTTGGCTGAGCACATGCTCAATAGAGAGGCATAGATGGGCTGGTCCTTCAGGAAATCACTCCGGGTGCTGCCTGGTGTTCGCATCACCTTGTCGAAAGGTGGACCCCGATTGAGCGTTGGCGTTCCCGGTGTCCGGGCGAGTGTCGATATGCACGGCAGGACACGGATCTATGGGGGAGCCGGACCACTTCGCTATCAGCAGAGTTTGACGATCGCTGCGGCTCCAACGGAACGAGTACCGGACGTTGGTCTGCTGACACGGGTCAAAAGGATATTCGGCCTGCAGTAAGATCCCGTCTCACCAGTTCGGGCCGGGGTTACTGCACGGCCCTTTAGGCCAATGCGGCCAAGTCATCTTTAACCCTGAGCAATGAGTTGGCCAGCCTTTGAGCTTCTACAACATAGAGCTGGGTCAGATTAGAGAGCATGAGCATTCGCAACACCTCGTGGTCTTCACGCTCCCTTATAGAAGCGACAATCTGACTATATGTGTTGACGTAATGACTGATCCGGCTGTCCAGAGAGTTGCCTGTCGTCTTCAGATAACTGTCACACGCGTCGCGAGCTTCCCGTTCGATCCTGGAGAAGTACCGAGACACTTCGGGTTCCCATCCCTTCCATGCTCTATCCTTCCATTCGTCAATATCGGCGCCAAAAAACCATTCCCAGATTCGCTGTAGCACCGGGAGTTTGGGGAGTTCCGGCATGCTCGGTACAGG
>JANYJN010000083.1 GCA_025358475.1 Candidatus Solibacter sp. | reverse complement strand
ACGCGGTTCACGCAGCTTTCCACCGTCGCTTCCAGACTCTGCTTCAAGCGCCGCTGATCCACGTCGTGCTGGTACTGTCCCACGCCGATCGATTTCGGATCCACCTTCACCAGTTCCGCCAGCGGATCCTGCAAACGCCGCGCGATGGAAATGGCCCCGCGCACCGTCAGGTCCAGGTCCGGGAACTCCTGCCGCGCCATCTCCGACGCCGAGTATACCGACGCGCCGGATTCGCTCACCGTGACGCTGAAGATCTTGGTGAGATTCGCCTGGCGCAGGAAGTCTTGCACGAAGGCCGCCGATTCGCGCGACGCGGTGCCGTTGCCGATGGCGATGGCCTGCACGTTGCGGCGCGCAATCAGCGAGGCCAGCGTCTTGGCCGACCCGGCCAGATCGTTTCTCGGCTGGAAGGGATAGATCACGGCGTCTTCCAGGAATTTGCCGGTATCGTCCACTACGGCGAGCTTGCACCCGGTGCGGATCCCCGGGTCGATCGCCAGCACCGTCATACGCCCGGCCGGCGGGGAGAGCAGCAGGTTCTCCAGATTCTCGCGGAACACCTTGATGGCCTCTTCATCGGAACGATCCTTCAACTCCAGCCGGACTTCGGTCTGGATGGAGGGATTCAGCAGGCGGTCGTAGGAATCCTCGATCGCCCGTTCCAGGTGCGGCACCCAATCGCCGGGCTGGCGCACTATGCGCGCGCGCAGCCAAGCCTGCGGCTGTTGCGGGTCCAGCTCAATCTCAAAGGTCAGCACGCCTTCCTTGGCGCCGCGCCGTATGGCCAGCATGCGATGCGACGGAATCTTCGCCGCCGCCTCGCTGTAACTGGCGTACATTTTGAACTTGCCTTCGGGGTCTACCACGCCTTCAATAGCGCGGCTGGTCACGCGTCCCTCGGTCATCATCATGGCGCGCACGGCCTTACGGAAATCGGCGTTCTCGCTGATCATTTCGGCGACAATGTGGCGCGCGCCTTCGAGCGCCTCATCCGCCGGCAGGCCGAACCGCGCCGCGACCTCCGCCAGCGGAGTGGCGTCGTTCTGCTCCCATAGGAAGAGGGCCAGCGGTTCCAGCCCCTTGTCGCGCGCCATCGACGCCTTGGTGCGCCGCTTCGGCTTGTAGGGCAGGTAGAGATCTTCCAGTTCCGTTTTTTCGAGCGTGGCCACGATCTTCGCCTTGAGCTCCGGCGTGAGCTTGCCTTGCTCCTCAATCGAGGCCAGCACCGTCTCGCGCCGGTCTTCCAGTTCGCGGAAGTACTCCAGCTTCTCCTGTATGTCGCGGATCTGCACTTCGTCCAGATTGCCGGTGACCTCCTTGCGGTAGCGCGCAATGAAGGGCACGGTGGCTCCCCCGTCGAGCAGTTCGATGACGGCCAACATCCCCTTCAGCGGGACCGTCAGCAGCTTGGCGATATGTATCAGTACAGCGATGGGGAGTGCCTTCAGTTCAGCCATGATCGTATGGGAACTTTCATGATCCCACAGGGCCTGCGGACGGGACAGGCCGGGAGGCGTGTCCTACAGGTACTTCACGAAAAGCACGGCGTTGCCGCGTTCGTTGTACAGCAACTCGTCCACCAGATTCCTGGTGAGCAGAATGCCGAAGCCGCCGGGGCGTCTGCCTTCCTCGGCGCGTACTTCGACGTGGCGGATGGGCGAATCCACCGGGTTGGAGATGGCTGCGTGCGGCAGGAAGTCCAGGGAGAAGCCGGTCCCGGGGTCGTGAATGTGCACGATGATGGAGCGCGCCGTGTGCAGGATGGAAGTGCGCACGCGCTTGTGCGGGTCGTTCTTGCCGCCATGTTCGATGGCATTCATGAGCAGTTCGCGGAAGGCCGAGGCAATATCCTCCCCGGCTTGCGCCGAAAGATGGGCGGTGATCTCGCGCAGGAAATTCGTAGTGCGGTCGGCGGCATCGATCTTGCAGCGCACGTCCAGCGTGATCCACTCGGGCCGCGCCGAAACCACCCGGATATCGTCCTGCCAGGTTTCGCAATCGAGCGCCTGCTGGACCAGTTCACCCAGCGGGCCGGGGGCCAGCGGCCGGTGCAGGTAGCCGAAAGCGCGCTGCCGGATGGCCGCGAGGATGAGCTGCGGGTCGGTTTCTCCGGTCAGGATTACCTTGGTGGCCGGACGGATGGACCGCACGCGCCGCAATAAAGCCAGGCAGTCGAAGCCGTTGTTCCCCTGTCCCGCCAGCACCAGGTCGACCGGGCCGGTACGCAGCAGGTCGAGCGCTTCCTTGCTGCCGGGCACCAGCCGGATCTCGCGGTCGTCACGTTTCAGGAGACCGTACAGGTATCCCTGGACCGCGGGGTCGGCATCGATCA
>JANYJN010000082.1 GCA_025358475.1 Candidatus Solibacter sp. | reverse complement strand
ATATCGCGACGGTGATCCCGATGGTGAAACCGGGGATGCGCGGCGCGGTGGAGTTCGGCACGGCGCACCGTGCGCGCGAGGACGGACCGATCGCGGGCAAGACGGGGACGTGCAGCGAAAATCACACGCACCTGGGATGGTTCGGGAGCTTCAACGACGTGGGCGACCGGAAGCTGGTGGTGGTAGTGCTGCTGACGGGCGGACGTCCGGCGATCGGGCCGCTGGCGGCGGGGATCGCGGGCGATGTCTACCGGCGGCTGGGCGAGAAAAACTACTTCCACACGGCGCAGGCGATGACGCCGGCGGACCTGGTGTCCAGCCAGATCTGCTGCGCGCGGTAGGCGCGCGGGCAGGGCTCAATTGTCAAGACATTGTCTGGCGTGTTATCCTGACATCGTGAGAGGAAGGCCCTGACATGCCGGCCACTGAAACCCGTAATGAGAAACTCGACCTTCGGCTGACGCCGTCGGCCAAGCGCACCCTGCAGACTGCCGCCCGGGCTGCGCACCGGTCGGTCAGCGAGTTCGTGCTGGAAAGCGCGCTCACCCGTGCCGAGGAGACGTTGCCGGATCGCCAGCACTTTGGCTTGGGCGCCGAGCAGTGGGCCGCCTTCCAGTCCGCGCTGGATGCGCCTGCGCCGCCCGCGCCGCGCCTGACCCGGCTTCTCGGCGAGCCGAGCGTCTTCGAGCGCGGCCGCAAGAAATGAATCTACGCATTGAGAAGCTTCAGCGCGGACACGCGGTGGAAGACTTCGATTGCGGGCAGGAGGCGCTCAACCGCTTCCTGATCCGCCACGCATTCCAGAACGAACAGGCTGGCGCCGCCCGGACGTACGTGGCGCTGGACGGCACTGAGATCGCCGGTTACTACACGTTGGTTGTGGGGCAAGTGGAACAAGCCGCGGCGCCGGAGCGCCTGAAGAAGGACTTGGCCAAGCATCCCGTTCCCATTATGCTGCTGGCTCGCCTGGTCATTGCAACGCACTGGCAGGGGAAAGGTCTGGGTTCCGGCCTGCTGAAGGACGCCATGCTGCGCACACTGCAAGCCGCTGACATTGCGGGCATACGAGCTTTCGCCGTGCATGCGAAGGACGACCAGGCGAGGGCGTTTTATGAGCGATTCGACTTCGTGGCGTCGCCCAGCGATCCATACCATTTGTTCCGTCTACTGAAAGACATCCGCGCCATTCTGGAGGGGTGAAAGCGACACCGTGGGGTGGGTGGACGCAACGCCGGCAATTCTTCGAAGAACGCCGGCAGGGACCGCGGTGCCACCCGAAAGGCCGCTCCACGGATGGGAGAGAAGTCTAGAAATATCGCTGGTAGGCGCGTTCCCACTCGGGGCTGGGGTGAGGGTGGATAGTGGTCAGCTCGAAGGAATTGCGCACCACGGCGCGTGCCGCGGCGAGATCGGCGAGCGTGCCCGCGCCCATGGCCTGCACCAGGATGTTGCCGATGGCGGTGGCCTCGCTTGGCCCCGCCACCACGCGGCGGCCGGTGCAATCGGCCACGAACTGGTTGAGCAGCGCGTTGCGCGAGCCGCCGCCCACGATGTGGATGACCTCGATCTTGCGGGCGGCGAGGGATTCCAAATTCTCCACCACGTTGCGGTAGCGTAGGGCGAGGCTTTCCAGAATGGCGCGGGCGAATTCGCCGTCGGTAGAGGGCGGCGCTTGCCCGGTGCGATGGCAGTAAGCGGCGATCTGCGCCGGCATACCGCCGGGCTCCAGGAAGGCGTCGGGATCGATGGCGGCGGCGAAGGGCCGCGCTTCGGAGGCCAGCCGCGTGAGTTGCTGGTAGGTGTATTCCCTGCCCTCGAGCGCCCAGGCCTTGCGGCATTCCTGGAGCAGCCACAGGCCGGCAATATTTTTCAGGAAGCGGATCTTGCCGGAGACGCCAACTTCGTTGGTATAGTTGGCGGCGAGCGTGCGGGCGTCAATCACCGGCCGGTCGAGCTCGAGGCCCATGAGGGACCAGGTTCCCGAACTGATGTAGCACCAGTTGCCGCCGGGCTGGGCGGGAACGGCGACCACGGCGGCGGCGGTATCGTGGCCCGCGGTGGCGTAGACGGGCGCGTGCGGCGGCTCGATCATCTTGCCGAGCAGGGTGCCCGGCGGGACGAGCTGGCACAGCATTCCGGTGGGAATCTTCAGCCGTTGGAGTAGCTCCGTGGCCCACGTCATAGATGCCGGATTGAAGAACTGGGTGGTGCTGGCGATGGTGGTTTCGGAGCGGGCCACGCCGGTGAGCCAATAGTTGAAGAGATCGGGAATGTTGAGAAGGCACGCCGCCGCGGCCAGCGCGGGGGATCCCGCGAGACGCATGGCATACAACTGGTACAGCGTGTTGAGCTGCATGAACTGGATGCCGGTATAGCCGAAGACCTGCTCGCGCGGCACTACTTCGAAGAGCTTGTCCATGACACCGTTGGTGCGCGCGTCGCGGTAATGGCGCGGGGTATCGAGCAGCAGGCCGTCAGGGCCGAGCAAGCCGAAATCGACGCCCCAGGTATCGATGCCGATGCCATCAAGAGAGAGCTTGCGCTCATGGGTGGCCACACTGATGCCGTGTTGAATCTCATGCCAAAGGCGCAGGGTGTCCCAATAGAGCGCACCTGGCACGCGCACCGGGGTATTGGGGAAGCGGTGGAGTTCCTCCACGGCAAGCTTGCCGCCGGAGAGATTGCCGAGCAGGGCGCGTCCACTCTCCGCGCTAAGATCGATGGCTAGATAATGACTCATGAAACGGCAAGTATAATATGCTGCACGAAAGCGGGGTTGGCGTGACATGGCCGGCCCGAATCCACGTCCGAGCTTCCGCCCGGATGAACAAGGCGGAGCCTTATTCCACTATGCCGCGGTCAGACCCAGGCCGGGGCCTTTGGGGAGAATCAGCTTGCCGTGTTCCACGCGGACGCCGTGGAAGGGATCGTTAGAGATCAGGAGATTGCCGTCCAGATCCGCGTAATCGGCCAGCGGGGAGAGGTGCGCGGCGGCGGTCACCGTGACCGAACTCGAAATCATGCAGCCCAGCATGGTTTTCATGCCGAGCGACTTGGCGAGCTCGAGCATGCGCCAGGCTTCCAGCATGCCGCCGCTCTTATCCAGCTTGACGTTGACGCCATCGAAGCATTCCCGGAGCTTTGGGATGTCGGCGGCGTGCTGGCACGCTTCGTCGGCGATGATCGGGATGTGGACCCGGGACCGCACCCAGCGCGTTTCCTCCAGCATTTCGGCGGGCATGGGCTGCTCAATGAACTCGACGCCCATCTTCTCCAGCCAGTTGATTTTGCGGACGGCCTCTTCCTTATCCTTCCAGCCTTCGTTGGCGTCCACGCGGAGGGGCTTTTTGGTCACGCTGCGGACGGCCTCGATGGTGGCCTCGTCGGTGGCCAGGCCGACCTTCACCTTGAGGACGGGGTAATCGGCGGCTTCGAGAGTTTTCTGTTTGGTGATCGCGGGGGTATCGATGCCGATGGAAAAGGTGGTGAGCGGCGTATCCTTGGGGTCGAGTCCGAAATAGGAATAGAGCGGAATGCCCAGCTTCTGGCCGACCCAATCCATCAGGGCGATATCGATGGCGGCCTTGCCGGCCCACTCGCCGGGGATGCGCCGGAAGACCTCGGCCATGATCTTGGCGAACTGCATGGGGTCGGCTGCGATCAGCAGGTCGCGCACACTCTCGACAGCCTTCCGCGCGCTGGCGGCGTCCTCGTGGTAGCGCACGATGGGCGCGCCTTCGCCGTGTCCGGTGATGCCGCCGCGGGTGAAGGTGGTGTGCAGAGTATCGCGGTACTGGCTGGAGGACATGGTGGTGGTCCAGGTGTGTTGCAGGTTGAGCCGCAGGATCTTGGTGGTGAGCGCGGTGGCATTGCCGGAGGGCGCGGCGGGCGCGGCCAGCGCAAGTGAAGCGGCGGCGGGCGCGACGGACGCGGTTTTCAGAAAGTTGCGGCGGTTCATTTAAGTCTCCGATCTATTTCAGTCTTCGGGCGGCCACCAGCAGTTTGGTCCAATAGGCGTCGTGGAGGTCGTCGATGCGCACCATCGGGGTCAGGTGGGTAGTGGCGTCGATGAATTTTCCGTCTCCCAGATAGATGCCGGTGTGGGTGATCTTCTTTTCGGACGCGCCGAAGTACAGCAGGTCGCCGGGTTCGAGATGCCGGCGATCCACGCTAGTGACTCCGCTCCACTCGGCCTGGGGCTGCGCGTCGCGCGGCAGGGTGACGCCGCGGCGGCGCGCCAGCATCTGCGAGAAGCCGGAGCAATCGTAGCCGTAACTGGACGTGCCGCCCCAGGTGTAGGGCAAGCCGAGGAAGCGCTTGGAGAGCTCCAGGGTTTGGGCGATGGAGAGCGGCTGGGGATGGAGCGAGACATCGCCCGCCTGCACCCAACCCGCACGGTCGTCGGGTAGGCGGACCTGGAGCCAGCGGGCGGCTGGGTTGGGCTCGTCGGCGGGCCCGGCGACCATTTCGAGCCGGCTCTCAAAGGGCACGGTGAGGAGCGGGGCGTGTTTGGTGACGTCACTCTCGCGGTAGATGTGGGCAAACAGGCTCTGCACCTCGGCGACGCGTCCGCCGGCGGCATAGGGTTTGCCGGGGAGCAAGGCGGAGAGGGGGGTCCAGCCCAGGTACTCGTCCGCCGTGCGTATGTGTGCCCATCCGTCTGTTTGTTCGAGAATGCCGACGTTGGCGCCGAAGATGGCTTGCGAGACGACGTCGGCATCGGTGCTGGGGCGCGAGTACATGTTAGCCACTGGCTGGCGCACCACGGCGGTGGGGAGGGCGGCGGCGAAGAGCGCAAGCACGGCGAGTCCTGGCATACGGTCACTTTAGCAGCTTGGCGCCATGGTGCCATTAATCATAAGACGATTTGAACCAAGCCGCGCCTTTGTAGTATATTGGTTCTTTACTCCCGTGGTTCCGACGCACTCCGTGCGTTCCGGCTCCCAACTGAGGTATGCATGCACGCGATCATCGAGACAGGCGGAAAGCAGTACCGGGTAGCCCCCGGTGATGTGATCCGCGTCGAAAAATTGGCCGGCGAGATCGGCTCCGAAGTCGAACTTGCCGTCAAGGCGTCTTTCAAGGAAGGCGGCGAACTGGTTTCCGGCGGCAAAGTGACGGGCACTATCGTCGGCGCCGACCGGGCGGCCAAGATCCTGGTCTTCAAGTTCAAGCGCAAGAAACAATACAAGAAAACCATCGGGCACCGTCAATCTTACACGGAAGTGAAGATTGGCGAAGTGGTGGTGTAGGTAACGTATGGCACATAAAAAAGGTTTAGGCAGTTCCAAGAACGGGCGCGATTCGACTGCGCAGCGGCTGGGCATCAAGGTGTTCGGCGGCCAGTTGGTACCGGGCGGCAGTATCATCGTGCGCCAGCGGGGCACCAAGCTGAAGCCGGGCACCAACGTCGGCTGGGGTAAGGACGACACCCTGTTCGCCAAGGTAACGGGCGTGGTGGAGTTCAGGGATCGCGGACGGATGGGCAAGTTCGTCAACATCCAGGCAAGCGCACTCGCATAACTTTTTTGGTTCGAACGGGCCGCCGGCAGGAGCGCACGCCGGCGGCTTTTCTATGTTTATAGATGAAGTCAGAATACTCGTGAAGGCCGGCGACGGCGGCAACGGTTGCCTCGCTTTCCGCCGGGAGAAGTACGTGCCGAGGGGCGGCCCGAGCGGCGGCGACGGCGGCCGCGGTGGCGACGTCGTCATGGTGTGCAGCCAGCACGCCAATACGCTGCTCCAGTTCCGCTTCAACCCGGAGCACAAGGCGGAGCGCGGACGCCACGGCGAAGGCAGCCAGCGCACCGGATCCGAGGGCGAATCGCTGGAAGTGAAGGTGCCCGTGGGCACGGTGGTCTACGACGAGGCCACCGGCGAGCGTATTTACGATTTCACCCAGCCGGGCGAGAAATTCCGTATCGCCAAGGGGGGCAAAGGCGGCCGAGGCAACCAGCACTTCGCCACACCCGTCCACCAGGCGCCCACCGAACACGAACCCGGTAAGCCGGGGGAAGAAAAGCGCCTGCGGCTGGAATTAAAACTGCTGGCCGACGTTGGTCTGGTGGGCTTTCCAAATGCCGGCAAGAGCACGCTGATTTCGCGCATTTCGGCGGCCCGCCCGAAGATCGCCGATTACCCGTTCACCACGTTGGAACCGAACCTGGGAGTGGTGCAGATGCCGCAATTCCGCAGCTATGTGGTGGCGGACATTCCGGGCATTATCGAGGGCGCGCACGAAGGGCACGGCCTGGGCATACAGTTTCTGCGCCATGTGGAGCGCACGCGCCTGTTGGCGCACCTGGTGGACGTGTCGGAAGCCAGCGGCCGCGACCCGGTGGAAGACTTCGAAGTTATCATGAAGGAACTGGCGAGTTACAGCGATACGCTGGCGGCCAAGCCGATGATCGTGCTGGCCACCAAGATGGACGTGGCGCAGGATGCCACGCGGGTGGACGCGCTACGCGCGCTGGCGCAGCAGCGCGGCCTGGCATTCTTCGAAATCTCCAGCGCCACGGGCCTGGGCATTGAGGAGTTGAAGTTTGCCATGGGCGAGCGCGTACTGCCCCCGCTAGCCGCGGCGGAGTGATACGGTAGGCGGAAGCCTATTATGGACGCTTACCCGCTGCTGGAGCGCATCGCCCGACTCCTGGAACGTCATGGCCTGGAGGCGGTGCTGATCGGTAATGCGGCCGCCGCGCTGCAAGGCGCGCCGGTGACCACGGTGGATTTCGACTTCCTGTTCCGGCGCACGCCCGCCAACGTGCGAAAACTGAGTGCCATCGCCGCCGAGCTCCAGGCAGTGCTCATGAAGCCTCACTATCCCGTGAGCGGCCTGCTCCGCATCTCGCGCGACGACGACGGACTGCAACTCGATTTCATGGGCGAAATCGACGGCATACGCTCCTTCGAAGGCCTGCGCAAGCGCGCCATGGAAGTGCCCCTGGGCGATGCGCGGATTCTAGTGGCGGCCATGGCTGATATCATCAAGAGCAAGAAGGCAGCCGGCCGTCCTCGCGACCTTGCCGTGCTTCCTGTTCTGGAGAAAGTGCTTGAAGAAGCCACGCGTCGGCAGAAAGGCCCGGTTGGAAGCTCTTAAGAAAGAGAGTGATCTGGCCGAGCGCGACCTGATCCGCCGCCTGCTGGCGCTGCCGCCCGAAAAGCGCACGCACTTCCTGCGCAAGCGCGTCGGTATCCGCATGTCCTGCCTCTGAACGAAACTTCCCTTGTCCGCCGCCCAGGAGAGTGGGGTGCGCGACATTGAAGTGACGGACTGCCCAAATACCAGCCGATCCAGAGGATCCCAATCGCGACACGGGCAGGGCGCGGAACGGTCAGGCACGCCGCTCGTGACCGAAGCATGACACACGGGAGCATACTTCCCGCCGGTCCGGCAGCTACAATCGGGGATATCATGGTGCCCCTACGGGAGTGGCTCAGACCGCCGAAGAGTCTGCTTCTGATTCTGGTACTGCTGAGCCTGGTGTCGGTATCGGCGGTGGGGTGGTTTGGGTTCAAACTGCTGGAACAGGACCGCATGGTGCAGGCGCAGCGGCGGCAGGAACGGCTGGAACAGGCGGCGGACCGGATGGCGGCCACGCTGCGTGGCACGCTGGCGGAAACCGGCGAGCGGCTGAGCGCGTGGCTCACCACACCGCCGCCACCGGGCAAACCCGACGATGGGGTGCTGCTCACGGTGGAAGAGAACTCGGTGACGGCGTATCCCGCGGGGCGGCTGCTGTATTACCCCGCCCCCTCCGGCGAGCCGGAGGCGCGGGCCGAGGTTTTTGCCGAGGGCGAGCTGCTGGAATTCCTGCAGGCGCAGCCCGCCAATGCCGCCGATGCCTACCGCCTGCTGGCGGAGAGCCGGAATCTGGCGGTGCGGGCGGGAGCGCTGCTGCGGCTGGCGCGCGTGCTGGGTAAGTTGGGACGGCGCGAAGAGAGCCGTGCCGCGTACACGCGCCTGGCTGCGATTGGCGGCGTGCGTGTGGCCGGGGTGCCGGCCGAACTGGTGGCGCGTTACGCGCTCGGCGACCCCACGTTGCGCGAAGATCTGCTGCGCGGGCGCTGGCACCTGACGCGCGGCCAGTTCGAATTCTACTTTGGCCCCGGGGCGCCGGAAGGCCGGCAAGCGCTGGCGGAAGCCGCGGAGCAGGCTTGGTACGCGACGGGCGCACGCGGGCAGACCACGGTGTGGGCCGGCGGGCATCCGTTCTTCGCCATGTGGCGGACCAGCGGCGCGCGGCACGCCCTGCTGGTGGAGACGCCGAAACTCCCGGCCGGGGAGCAGGAGGCCTGCGCGGCGGTGGACAGTGAAGGGCGCGTGGTGTGGGGGCGGCGCGACCGCAGCGACCGGGCCGCCATCCGGCCGGCGGCGGAGAGCCAGCTCCCCTGGACGCTCTACGTCAGCGGCGCGCCCAATCCGCCGGGGACGGGATTGCCCGAGAGCCAGCGATTCCTGTTGCTCAGCATGGGGGTGATGGTGGTGTTCCTGATCGCCGGAACCTATTTCATCGCGCGCGCCATACGGCGCGAAATGGAGGTTTCGCGGATGCAATCGAACTTCGTCTCCACCGTCTCGCACGAGTTCCGGTCGCCGTTGACTTCCATCCGGCAGTTATCGGAAATTCTGGAACTGGGCCGGGTGCCAAGCGAGGAACGGCGGCAGGTGTACTACTCGACGCTGGTGCGTGAGACGCAGCGGCTGCAACGGCTGGTGGAGGCCCTGCTGAATTTCGGGCGTATGGAGGCGGGGGCGCGTCCTTACCGGTTTGAAGAGATCGAGACTTCGAGCCTGGTGCACCGCGTGGCGGGGGAATTCGAAGCCCAACTGGCGGCGGGGCGGCGGATCGAGCTGAGCGGCCCGGAAGCGACGTGCGCCATCAATGCCGACCCAGACGCGCTTTCGGTGGTGCTGCGCAACCTGATCGACAACGCGCTGAAATACTCGCCGGAGCATCCGTCGATCTGGGTGCAGTGGGGCCTGGAGCGCGCGCGGGTGGCCATCCGGGTGCGCGACGAGGGTCTGGGAATCACGGCCGCCGAGCGCAAGGCGATTTTTCGAAAATTCGTGCGCGGCAGCGCCGCGGAGGCGGCCAACGTGAAGGGGTCGGGCGTCGGCCTGGCGATGGTCAAGCACATCATCGCGGCGCACCACGGCGAGATCCGGGTGGACTCTACACCCGGGGAGGGCAGCACGTTTACGGTGGTGCTGCCCGCTCTGGAGCACTCATGAGCCGCATTCTAATAGTGGAAGACGAGCCGGCAATCGCGCTCGGGCTGGAAGACGATTTGAAGATGGAGGGGTACGAGGTGGAGGTGGCGCGCGACGGCATCACGGCGGCGCGGCGCGGGCGCGAGGGCGCGTTCGACCTGATTCTGCTGGATGTCATGCTGCCGGGCAAGGACGGCTTCGAGGTCTGCCGGGAATTGCGGCGCGCCGGCCTGAAGACGCCCATCCTGATGCTGACGGCCAAGGCGCGCGAAGAAGAAAAAGTGACGGGCCTCGAGCTGGGCGCCGACGATTACGTCACCAAGCCGTTCGGCACCCGCGAACTGCGCGCGCGCATCAAGGCGCTGTTGCGGCGCTCCACTGGGGACGCCGAAACGGAGTGCTGCCGCTTCGGTGAGGTGGAAGTGGATTTCGCGCGCGGCGAGTTACGCCTGCGCGGGCGGCCGGTGGAGCTTACGCCGATTGAATTCAAGCTGCTGGATTTCTTCATTCGCGCGCGGGGGCGCGTGTTAAGCCGCGATCAACTGCTGGCGGCGGCGTGGGGGCCCGACACGTTCGCTTCGGCGCGTATTGTGGACAACCATATCGCCAACCTGCGGCGCAAGATCGGGGACGACCCGGCGGAACCGCGCTACCTGCGCAATGTGCGTGGACTGGGATATCGATTCGATGGGTGAGGAGTATACGGTGTTAGAAGAATGCTGTTCACCGCAGAGACGCAGAGAACGCAGAGATAAGCGCAGAGAAGGCAGAAAAGAGATTGTTCTTGCGTTCGCTGCCCTTCCTCTGCGTCTCCGCGGTGAATCATCATGCCTCTTGCGGGCAATTCTGCTGGGGATGGCGGGGGCGCTCGCCTCTTTCATGTCTTCTCTGCGCTTGTCTCCGCGTTCTCTGCGTCTCCGCGGGGAATCGGCATTCCTCGGGCGGGCAATGCTCATCGGCATGATGGCGTCTGCACTCTTGGCCCAGTCCGACGTAGAGCGCCAACTGGAGACGGCGATATATCGCGAGACGGTGATGGGCGACGTGCGGGCGGCGATCGGGATGTACCGCACCCTGCTGGCGGAGAAAGGGATCGCCCGGCCGGTGGCGGCGCGCGCGCTATGGCAACTCGGCCAGTGCCAGGAGAAGCTGGGGCAGCGGCGGGAAGCGCACGCGACGTATGCGCGGGTGGCGCGCGAGTACGCGGCCGAGAGCGGGATCGCGGCGCAGGCGCGCGGCAGACTCGCCGGGTGGAGCGACGCGCTGCCCGGGCCGCGCAACCTCCGCTTCGAAGAGGGCGATCCGGGAAAAACGCCGCCGGGCTGGTTCGTCCCGCAGGTGGAGAAGGTCAGCGGCAGCCTGGCCGAACTACGCCGCAAGGGCTGCCGGAGCAACTGGGGGTGCGCAGTGGTGATCGCGCCGGCCACGGCGGCGGCGCCTGATTCGGTGGGCAACCTGATGCAGAGCTTCCGCGCGGCGGCGTACCGGGGCAAGACGGTGCGACTGCGCGCCTGGGTGCGCGTGGAGGCCGGAGGACCGGGCGATCATGCGCAAATGTGGCTGCGGGTGGACCGTCCGAACGGCAAGGTGGGGTTCCTGGAGGACATGGACGGCCGTCCGGTGCGCCCCGCCGAGTGGACCAGTTGCGAGATTGTGGCGGAGATCGACGGCGACGCACAGTTCGTGGATTTCGGGGTGAAATCGATGGGGCGGTCGCGGGTTTGGGTGGACGACGTGTCGTTCGAAATCGTGCCGGAAGAACAGGTCACCGCGGTGCGCAACGCCATCGCGCGGATTTACGCGCGCACCGAAGCGACGCTCACGGCGTTCCACTTTTCCGGAACCGAGGCGGTGGCGACGGTGCGCAAGGCGGCGCAGCAGGGCGGGTTCACGCTGGTGGACCTCGCGCGCGACACGTGGACGCGCGGCGAAAACGGCTGGGAGCTTACGGAACATATACCGCTATCGCGCGGGTACGAGACGGCGGCGCCGGACCCGGAGACGGTGCACGCGGTGGCCGCGGACCTAAAGCAGTACGCGGTTCCGCTGAACGGCCTGGAACCGTTTCGCACGGCGGCCTTGTGCGTGGCGATTCATCGGGCCGATCTGGCGGAGGGATCGGGGGAGCATGTGCTGGCGGCGGCGGGAATCGCGCAGTGGGTTCTGAATCTGCGCGAGGTTCCGGGCGGCAGCGCGCTGGGGCGGTGGCTAAGCGAGCCGCACCTCTTCCACGGGCAGCCGGGTACGCTGGCCAAAAGCTGCGACGCGCTGGTGTTCCTGGAGGCAAACCAGGTGTCGAAGAACTGAAGAGCCGGCAGAAATCCAGAATTCGGAACTAAAGCCGCGAAAGCACTTTTTCGAACGTCTTCATATCTTGGACGGGCGTATACTCCATATAGGCGTTGCTGTTCAGCGAACGTTCGTGACGAGCTGCAGCATGCTTTTTCTCGCCGCGGCCCAAGGCTGTTTTCCGGTCAACGCGGCGACCGTATCGTACAGTTCCACAACAGTCAGAGGCGGCGCTTCCCATCAAGCGGCGCTACTTAGTGTGTCCATGTTCGGAAAGTAAGGAGCTAATAAGACAATGGCAACGAATTCAAGTCCCTTAACCGACGTATTGCACTCTGAAAATCACAGCAAGCTCTCCTCGGAAGAGATTGCGAAAGCCCTGGCGCGCCACAATAAGAATCACTCCGCTGCAAAAGCCGAGAATGTAGCATTGAAGGCGAAGAAAGCAAACAAGAAGTAGGAGCAGTCTCTGGTGAAGGGGCCGAGGTGGCCCCCTTTTGGTAAGGCCGGCCCGCGTAGCGGGTAGATGGCGCCTCCCCTGCCAACTCGCCATTAGATCGCCCGGAGCAAACATAGAGCAAATGGCACAAAAGAAAGCAAGCCAGCCATCTTCCAAAACGCTGCCTAAAGCAAGCCAGCCATATTCCAAGACGCTGCCGAAGGCATCCACCGGCATCCAGGGTTTGGACGAAATCACGGGGGGAGGGTTGCCACGCGGGCGTCCCACCCTGGTCAGTGGAGGCGCCGGTTCCGGAAAGACACTTTTCGGACTGGAGTTCCTGGTTCGGGGCGCTACCCAGTTCGGCGAACCGGGCGTGTTCATGTCGTTTGAGGAATCCATCTCAGACCTCACCAAGAATGTGGCTTCGCTGGGGTTCGACCTGGACCGGTTGGTGGCGGAGAAGAAACTGTTTGTGGACCACGTGTCCATCACGCGAAGCGAGTTTGGCGAAACCGGCGAGTATGACCTCGAGGGCCTCTTCATCCGAATTGCCGACGCAGTCCAGAGGGTTGGGGCGCGGCGAGTGGTACTGGACACTCTTGAAGCGCTCTTCGGCGAATTGCCAAACCCGGGTATCGTGCGCTCCGAGATCCGCCGCCTGTTCAACTGGCTCAAGCAAAAAGAATTGACCACGGTGATTACCGCCGAGCGGGACCAGCCTGACAAGCTGACCCGGCACGGCATAGAAGAGTTCGTTTCAGACTGCGTGATCCTACTGGACCATCGCATCCGGGAGGAGATCTCCACCCGGCGCCTGCGCATCGTCAAATACCGGGGATCCACCCACGGCACGAACGAGTATCCGTTCCTGATCGATGACCAAGGCATCTCAGTTCTGCCGATCTCCTCACTGGGCCTGAACCACGATGCGCCCGCCGAACGAGTCTCCAGCGGGATTGCCCGGTTGGATGGCATGCTGGGCGGCAAGGGACTTTATCGGGGGAGCAGCATTCTGGCGTCCGGCACGGCGGGAACCGGCAAGACCACCATCGCGGCATGTTTTGTGGATGCGGCCTGCCGCCGCGGTGATCGCGCCTTGTTCTTCGCTTTCGAAGAATCGCCCCAACAGATCGTTCGCAATATGCGTTCCATCGGCATCGATCTGGAGCCGTGGGTCCGCAAAGGGCTCCTGCAATTCCATGCGGCGCGTCCCACGTACGGGGGAATCGAACAGGTCCTGTTACTTACCCACAAACGCATCACCAGCTTCCAGCCGAGCGTCGTTGTGGTGGACCCGGTTACCAATCTACTCATGGTCAGCACGCAGAACGAAGTGCGGAGCATGCTGACGCGGCTGGTCGATTTTCTGAAGACCCAGGGGATCACCACGATTTTCACCAGTTTGACGGCCGCGGGGGCCTTGGAAGCCAGCGAGGCGGATGTCTCCTCCCTCATGGACACCTGGCTTTTGCTGAAAAACATCGAGGTGGGCGGAGAGCGGAACCGCGCGCTCTACGTGCTGAAATCGAGAGGCATGGAGCATTCCAACCAGATTCGCGAATTCGTGCTTACCGACGACGGCCTACGATTGCTGGACGTCTACCTCGGAGCCGAGGGCGTGTTGACCGGTTCCGCCCGCATGTCGCAGGAGATGCGCGAGAAAGCAGTGGTCACGTTCCGCCGGCAAGAACTGGAGACCCGCCGGCGCGAACTGGAGCGCAAACGCCGGATCTTTGAGGCCCGCATGGTCATGCTCCGGGCGGAGTTTGAAGCGGAGGAAGAAATCATTCAACAGACCATCTCCGAATCGGAATTACTGGGCCAGGAAGTGGCGCAGGACCGCGGGCAAATGGTGCTGAGCCGGCAAGCGGACTCATCCTCCTATAAGAAGGAGGGGCGCGCGAAAGTCGCGCCAGTGCGCTGAATGCCGATAACCAAGACAAAAACCCGGGCGCGGGTTCGCAAACCGGCCGCCCGGAAACCGGTGGTGTGGAAACTGCGGCTCTACGTGGCGGGCCAGACTCCCAAGTCCATTTACGCCTTTGCCAACCTCAAGGTGCTGTGTGAGGAGCACTTGAAGGGCCGCTATCAGATAGAATTAATCGACTTGAGGAAAAATCCGCAACTGGCGCGTGGCGACCAAATCGTCGCAATTCCGACCCTGGTAAGAAAGCTTCCGCTACCGCTCCGAACGATCATTGGAGACCTGTCCAACAGCGTGCGGCTATTGGTGGGCCTGGACCTGCGAAAGGTAGACTGACCCAGCTCAGGAAAGCCTACATGAAAAACTCCCCGAAAAAGAGCGTCCCGGCAGGAAAGCGAAAATCCGAATTAGCCGGGGAATTGGAGCAATCCGGTTCCAATTCTCGCCAGGCGAAGTACGTCTTGCGTTTGTACGTAAGCGGATCCACGTCGAAATCGGCGCTGGCTATAGAGAATATCAAGCGGATTTGCGAGCAGCACTTGAAGCATCGGTATGACCTGGAAGTCATCGACATTTACCAGCAGCCGAGTCTGGCCCGGGAAGAGCAGATTGTGGCGGTGCCCACGCTGATTAAACGGTTCCCGCCCCCGCTGCGAAGGCTCATTGGGGACCTGTCGAACGTAAAAAAGGTGCTCTTCGGACTGGACCTGGGAATGCGGCAGTAAATAGCTGGAGGCGGAAAAAGGTTGGCTGAGAAGAAGAAAAAAACGTCTCCGCAAAAACCGCCGGCCCTTTCGCGGCGGGAATTGGTCGCACGTCTGAGCGAAGCCGAGGAAACCCTCCGCGCCGTTCGTTCCGGCGAAGTGGACGCCATTGTGGTAAACGGCCAGGGCGGGGACAAAGTGTTCACGCTGCAAGGGGCCGATCATACGTACCGTGTTTTCGTGGAGAGGATGAACGAAGGCGCCGCCGTTCTCAGCAGCGACCACACCGTTTTGCACTGCAACGGCCGTTTTGCCCGCTTCCTGGGAGCCGGGCTTCAGAGCGTCATCGGTTCTTCCATGCTGGACTTGGTTTGGCCCGAGGATCATCCCAAGCTGGATGCCTTGCTCCGGCGTGCGGCCCAAAGGAACTGCCGCGGCGAGATCCGTTTGCAGTCTCGAAAAGGCGCTCCTTTGCCCGTCCATCTCTCCTTGAATCCTCTCCGCCTGGACAGCACGCGGGCGGTCTGCCTGATCGCCTCGGATCTGTCCGAGATGAAGCGCGCCGAGGAGGCATTGCGCGCATCCGGCGAGCAGTTCCGGAATCTTGCGGCGCACCTGCTGTCCGTTCGTGAAGAGGAGCGGGCCCGGATTTCCCGGGAAGTCCACGATGAACTGGGCCAGTCGTTGACCGCCGTGAAAATGGATCTCGCCTGGCTGGCGGGACGGCTGCCGCTGGGAAACGCTCAGATGCTCAAAAGGATCCGCGCCACGGGGCAGTTGGCCGATAGCATTATCCAATCCATTCGCAGAATCTCGACAGAGCTGAGGCCGGCTGTTTTGGATCTGGGTTTGGCGGCCGCCGTGGAATGGCAGGTCCAGGAATTTCAGGCCCGATCCGGCGTGCAGTGCAAGGTCCGTCTGCTTATCCGCGAAGTGGTCACGTCGAAGGCTTCCACCGCCATGTTTCGTATTTTCCAGGAGACTTTGACCAATGTCGCGCGCCATGCCAAGGCCACGCGGGTCGAGGTGGTCCTACAGAAGCAACGGGACCGGCTGGCTCTGCTGATACACGATAACGGGCGGGGTTTTGACCAGGCGGACCCCTCCCTTTCCAAATCTTTGGGCCTGCTGGGGATGCGGGAACGCGCCGCCATTCTGGGGGGCCAGGTGAATATCTCCAGTGCTCCGGGAAAAGGGACCACCGTCACCGCCTGGCTTCCGCTGCCGTCGCGGGAGGCATCCGGCGCCATATCCGCCGCCACCCCATGATGCGAGTATGATGCGAGTCCTCATTGTCGATGACCACGCTATTGTCCGGCGGGGTTTGAGGGAACTGCTTTCCGATGAGTTCCACGGGGCCTCATTTGGAGAAGCCTCCGATGCCCGGCAGGCACTGGAACAGCTTCGGAAAAAAGAGTGGGATGTCGCCCTGCTCGACATCGCCCTGCCGGGAAAAAGCGGCTTGGATCTGCTCAAGGAATTACGGGCCGAATGGCCCAAGCTCCCGGTTCTGGTCGTGAGTGCTCACCCGGAAGACCAATTTGCCGTTCGTGCCCTGAAGGCGGGCGCCGGCGGCTACATGACCAAGGAAAGCGCCCCAGAGGAGTTGGCGAAAGCCATCCGCAAGATCCTGGCCGGGGGCCGATACGTAAGTCCGGCGCTGGCCGAAAAGCTGGCCTTGGGAGTAACCAAGGATCTCACGCGCATGCCGCACGAGACGCTCTCCGACCGCGAGTATGAAGTTATGTCCCGGATCGCTTCGGGAAAGACCGTTACGGAAATCGCCGAAGAATTGTCGCTCAGCGCAAAAACGATCAGCACCTATCGCGCGCGGGTCCTGGAAAAGCTCGGCGTTAAGAATACCGCGGAAATCGTCCAGTACGCGATCCGAAACGGCCTGGTAATTTGAGAACGTCCCAAATGTAGGGGCGGACGCCCAACTTACAACCTCCTTTCCGGTTTTCAACCTTCCTATAAGACGAACACCGACAAATCTTTCAGAACGATCAGCACCCGTCGCGCCCGGGTCCCGGACAAGCCCGCGCTTAAGACATAGTGCGGAATCGTCCGGTACGCAATCCGAAACGGCCTGGTGATTTGAAACCGTTGCAAATGCAAGGGCAGACCTCCAGTTTGCAACCTCCTGTCCGGCCTTTCAGCCTCCCTGTAAGACAAACACCGACAAATCATTCAGCCCGCGTCCTACGAAAGAATCATCCGCGGACTGAGGGACATGATCGGCGCCTGGATTTACTCTGTAACTTCGGAGAGAAAAACTCTTCGTTAGTGTTTTTAAATTCTATAAAAGAAGGAAGTGAAGACAATGAACAAACGTCTGATGGGGTCAATGGCGGTACTGCTCGTAGTATGTGGAAGCGGGTTCGCAAGCTCGCAGCCCGTAAACCTTGGCAAGGCCGGTGGTTTCGCAATTCTGACCAAAACCGGAATCACCGACGTATATGCATCCGCTGTCACGGGCGATGTCGGAGTTAGCCCCATCACGGGTGCAGCTCTGCTGCTCAGGTGCGGGGAAGTGTCGGGGCAAGTGTACACGGTCGATGCGGCGGGTCCTCTCCCCTGCAAAGTGACCGACGCCACGTTCCTGACCGCGGCTGTAGGCGATATGGAATTTGCATACGTTGACGCTGCCGGACGAACCTCCCCCGATTTCACAGAGCTCGGCGCCGGTGAGATTGGCGGGAAAACCCTCGCTCCCGGCCTCTATAAATGGGGTACCGACGTTAAGATTTCAACGGATGTCACGCTCTCCGGTGGCCCGAACGATGTCTGGATCTTCCAGATAGCGGGCAAGCTGAAACAGGCCAACGCGAAGCGGGTGACCCTGGCCGGCGGCGCACTGGCGAAGAACATCTTCTGGCAGGTCGCTGGCGCAGTGACTCTTGGAACCACCTCGCACTTCGAAGGCATCATACTGGCAAAAACTATGATCGCCGTGAACACTGGAGCGACGGTGAACGGCAGACTGTTGGCGCAGACCGCGGTGACGCTTCAGATGAATGCAGTTACCGAGCCCGCCAAGTAAAGACGCATGCAACTAAGGTAAGTTTGACGCCCACCTTGACCGGCGTGATCCGTTGGCGATTGACTTACTACATTGAGGGAACACTGGCTCCCTGAATTGCCACTTGGCCGGTGAAGCTGGTACCAGCCGACCCTGCCGGATGCGCCGCGGCCGTTTTCACCACCCATCGCCACGGCCAGCGCCGAAGACGCGATCTCTTGCCGATGACGATGACGCCCACGACGAAGACTAACAGGACCCCGACGAATGACGATAAGCCCCATGAGTTCTACCGAGCAGTTCCAGGCGCTCAATATCCTGGAAGTTCTCTCCGATTTGTTTTCAGCGACCGGCACAGAAACCTTGACCCGCAGCGATGTTCTTAAAATCCTTGACGCCCTGCGAAGCAATCCCGAGGTTTTCGACCCGGATGTCGTGGCCGCCCAGCAGATTGCTACCG
>JANYJN010000069.1 GCA_025358475.1 Candidatus Solibacter sp. | reverse complement strand
CCTTCGGCGCCAGCCCCGCCAATCGAGCCGCGACGCCCGTCGCATGCCAAGGTGGGCCAGGCGCTTTCGCCTGCCAATCCGAGCCGCGACCGTTAGGGAGCGTCCCCCCGCACCAGGCAGCGCATCGCCCACGCCACGCTTTCCGCCACCGCCGGACACCGCCCGCCGGCCAGCCGCTCAGTGCGCGCCAGCCCGCCGCCAACCGCCCGCCGGCCAGCCGCCCAGTGCGCACCCAGCCTGCCAATCCGAGCCGCGACCGTTAGGGAGCGTCCCCCACGTCGCCGGGCACCGCATCGCCCACGCCACGCTTTCCATCGCCGCCGCCCGCCCGCCCGGAGTACAATCTCTAAACCATGGAGATTCTCAAATATCTCGACGTGCTGATTGGGCTGGCGATCGTCATGTTGTTGCTCAGTCCTGGGGTGTCCGCCTTTACCCAGGTCTGCTTGTGGCTGTTCAATGCCCGCTCCGGGCGCCTCGAAGTCGGCCTCACCAACCTCCTGCTGCAACTCAACGGCAGCCCTTATGAGCGTTACGATGCGGCGGAGATTGCCGGCCTGGCGCCGCTCGCGCCGGTGACGTTCGCGCAGCCGGCGCCACAACCGGCCCTCGTGGCCAACGCCGATGCCTCTGGCAGCCTGGTCCTGACGCAGAACGTTCCGGCCATGTTGGCCATGAATGGCGGCGATCTGTTGCCGTCACTCACCCTGCCTGCCTCGCTGCCCGGCGCGCCCCCACCGGTGATTCGCCTGCGGCCGCGCGATGGCGCGGGTTGGCAGCCCAACCCCCTGCCCTTGCCCGTCGCCCTGTCCCCCACCCAAGCCCAGAAGGTTGCCGAAGCGGTGCTGCTCCATCCCATGCTCGGGCAGCCCTCCTTCTGGAGGCTGCCCGTGCCCCGGAAAGGCGAGGTCGTGGAGCGCGAACAGTTGATCCGCGTGCTGCTCGGGTTCGCCGCCAATCCCACGGCCATACCGGCTGTGTTGAAGCCCGGCTCCGCCGTCACCGCAGCCATGCAAAACCTGCGCCAGATTCTGGCCGATAACGGCGTTCCCGATCCCGGCCGCTCCCTGGCCGATATCCGCGACGCCGCCCTGCGCCTGGAACTGACCGACGCCGCCGCGGCCGCTCACGACCGCCTCTCCAGGGCGATTCTACAAACTACCCGCAGCGCATTCGTGGGCCGCATCAACCTCTGGTTCGACCACACCATGGATCGCACCACCGGCGAGTACAAGTTCCGCGCCCAGTTGGTGACCCTCGTGGGGGCGCTGTTGGTTGCCACCGTGGTCCAACTGGATTCCATCGACCTGCTCCGCCGCCTGTCCACCAATGACAAGCTGCGCGATTCCCTCGTCGAACAGGCCCAAATCCAGCACAGCCGCTTCGACCAGCAACAGCAAGCTCCCGCCTCCACCCGCGACCAGAATGAGCTGGAGGTGGCCAAGGCGCGGCGCGACGAAATCGAATCCGACCTGGCCAAATTGCGCGATCCGCAACTCGCCGTGCTGCCCGATCACTTCATCTGGCAGCCGTTGCCCCAGGTCAGCCTGACCAGGAATCCCGCCTGGACGCCGCCTTACAGCCCCCGATTGGAGCTGCTGGTGGGCACGACCGTCTACCCGTTACAGCCGAATTGGTCCACCGACCCGCTGGCCGATATCGAGAGCGCCATCCGCAACTCCAACGCGCCCGTGAAGGCTGCCAGGGAGAAGCGCGGCGCCCATGACCACCTGGTGCTCACTTCCAGAAACCTGGGAACCGTGCAACTCCGCTCCACACCCGGCAAGTCGGAAACCAACATGTTGAACGCCGCCCCCGAATGGTCCTGCAACGGTCCGGTCTGCTTCGACCGCGATCTGTTCGAGCAATCCTGGCGCGGCGTCCTGCTCACCTGGGTGCTGCTCAGCTTGGGCGCTTCGTTCTGGTACGACGCGCTGAAAAATTTGCTCAAGCTGCGCTCCACCGTGGCCAAGAAGGAAGAGGACGCCCGCATTTCCCGGCAGACCGACACCACCCCCGCGCCCGCCAAACCGGCGCCATAGCAACCGCCGCCGCGCGCTCAACCCCGGCGTCTGCCGCCAATCCGGCGTCATAGCAACCGCCCCCGGCGCGCTCAAGCCCCGCGCCCGCCGCCAAACCGGCGCCATAGCAACCGCCCCCGGCGCGTTCCACCCCCACCGGCGTCATAGCAACCGCCTTCGTCGCGCTCCACCCCCGCGCCCGCCGCCAAACCGGCGTCATAGCAACCGCCTTCGGCGCGCTCCACCCCCGCGCCCGCCGCCAAACCGGCGCCATAGCAACCGCCGCCGCGCGCTCAACCCCGGCGTCCGCCGCTAAGCCGAGCCGCGACCGGGTCACTGCCCGTGTCACAGAGCGACGGCCCACACGCGCAAGCGTTAGCCCGCGTGCGCAAGCTATAATGGATGTCAGAGGGACAACTGGGATGAAACTGATCTGTACCGCCGCCGTGCTTTGCGCGGCCGCTAGCGTTTCTTTTGCCGCCGGCCTTCCCGCCCGCGGCCTGTCCGGCAACTACATGGAAGCTCGCACCGCCGACGTCTTCACCGGTCCGTGCTTCGCCAATGGGGAAGTCGAGATCAATGGCAAGGAAGCCGTCTTCGGCTGGAAGATCGCTAAAGGAGACTGGAAGGGCGTCAACCTTGCCGGCCTGGGTGTGGTGGGCGTGGTCCGTTCCCAGCATACGCTTGGCGATATCCATCGCCCCATCAACCCCGCCATCGCCGTGCTCATCGTCGATAGCCGCGCCTCCGTCGAACAGCGCACCGCGCTCGTGGCCTTCGCCAAGAGCCAGGCACCCGACTTGCTCACCAATATCGTCCAGGTGAAGTCGGCGCCCATCGAACTCACTATCGAGAACGGTAACATTCACGGCGGCGCCGCCCGCCTCACCGCCGGATCGCTTGCCGAAGTGTCCACCCGCGGCATGACCGAGGCCGACCATACATGCGGCAACGAGGATATCTATTATCCGCCGCTGGCCAAACTGGAGCACGCTATGCCCGCCTACGCGCTCAAGAATTCGTATGCGGGCGACGGCCTCGACGATACCTGGAGCGCGCCTTTCCGCCGCAGCAGCTTCGTCGGGACCTTCCAGGTTTCCGCCCAATAAGCCGCCGCCGGATAACGTGAAGCACGCAGAGAAATTCGCGCCCGTCGCGGCGGTGATCGGCGCCCTTTCCTCTATTGCGTGCTGTCTTCCTTTCGGCCTCGCCGCCGCCGCCGGAACCGCGGGCCTCGGCCTCGTTCTGGAACCGGTTCGACCGTACCTGATGGCCGCGTCCGGCGCCCTGATTCTGTTCGGCGTCTGGCAACTCTACCGCCGCGGCGCGTCCTGCGCACGCCGCAGCCGTGCCAGTATCGTTGTATTCTGGATCTGTGCCGCGGTTGTCGCTCTCCTGATGATCGCGCCGCAAATCGTAGCGAGTTTTCTGGCCGACCTGTGAAGCGTACTCTACTTTTTCTCGTTCCAGCCGCCGTGCTGTCCGCCGCACTCTGGTACGGCTTCTTAGGGCATCGGGCCCCTTCCGGGCAACCGGCGATGGCCGCCATGGATCTGGCCGCCCTGCGCGCCGATTTCAATCGCGCCGCCGGCGGCACCCGGTTGATCGTCCTCTTCTCGCCCAGTTGAACTACCTGTCTGCGGGGGTCTTCCGCGGTGCAACAAATCCTGGAGCGACATCCGGCTGCAAAAATTCAGGTTTTCGTGGTGTGGGAACCGATGCTTGCCACCGACTGGCAGAGCCCCACCACCCGAACGCTGGCACGTCTCAAGGACGCGCGCGCCCGCCAGTATTGGGATCCCCGGCACCTCGTGGCATTGCGTCTGGCCGCCGACGCGCGCGATCCGCAGCCCAAGCAAATTTGCTGCCTGATCAACAAGATCCTTTGGGATCTGGCCGCGCTCTATCCGCCCGGAGCCGAATGGAAGGACGCGCTGCCACCGGCCGTGTTCTTCAACGGCCCCGTGGTCAAACGGAAGTCCGAGTTAGAGACCGCGCTCAACCTCTTGGGTGGACCCGGTTGACAACCCAAGGCCACTCGTTTTTCCCCAAAGTGGGGTAGGCGGAACCGGTTGGGGACGGACGCCCTGGTCCGCGCGCCGCGCCCTGGTCCCGCAGCCAGAACAATGGGTCGGCCCCACCAACGAGTGGCATTGGGTTGCCAAGCCGCCGGACCCATGCGGTTCAGCGCGGCGTGCGTTTCAACGGATCTGTGAGAAAGGCAGCGGGCTGACAAGATAGTTGGTGATGTTGGAGACGATCTCGGCATCGGACAGGCCAGGCGTGGTGCGCAGTTTCTGCCACACGGGATCGGCGCCGAAGGCCTTCCAAACTTTATCGCGCGCGGCGAGATCCTCGTAGGAGAGCATGTAAGTAAGATTCGGCTGGCGCGGGCCGGCGATGGTCTCGGCGAAGAAGACGGGCTGGGCGCCGGCGCGCTGGAAGACGCCTATTTCGCCATCGTTGAACATTTTGATTTTGCGTTTGAGGGTGCCGGAGTTGTTGGATTCGTACTGGCGGAGTTCGAAGAGGCGGGGGGCGCGTTTGCCATCGTCGGCCGGCGGCATGACATTGGGGTGGCCGTCGAAGGCGCGGAGCAGGCTGGTCTCCATGCGTTCGTAGTTGAGGCCGGGGAGCCCGTTGTAAGCATCGAGCGCCTCCTGGTATTCCGCATCGGCGGCGAGCTTGGCCTGCACCTGCTCCACGGCGGAGAGGGAAGGGTAGGTAGAGAGCACCAGGAGGAAGGGACCGTCGGACGCGATAGTGCTGGAGAAGACGCCGGTGGGAGCGGCGCCGGCGCGCTCGAAGGCGGCGACTTGCTGCTTTAGGAAATCGTTATTGCGCTGCCGCTGGTTGTCCGGACTATTGCGCAACTGTATGCGGCGGAGTTCGAGGATTACGTTCTTGGCGGCATCGGCGGCCGCCGCGTTGCCCGCCGCCAGTGTGGAAGCAGCGGCGGGAAGGAATGCCCGTCTAGTCATAGAACCAGCATGGTAGCAGACCTGGCGGAGAATTGGGGAGCGAGGGCGTGGCTTCAACGCAGAGACGCGGAGACGCGGAGATAAGCGCCGAGAAGGCACTGGGCGGATGTTTTCTTGCCGCGGAGAAAGGCGAGAACAGAGTCGGGGAAGGAGCAGGATTCACGCGTTCTTACGGCGGCGCGCGGAGGGAGCGGAGAGCGCGGAGACAGAAGTCCGAGCTTGGCTCGGATGGGCAGGCTGAAGCGTGCCCCATCGGGAAGATTTGTCTGAGCTGCGCTCGGATGGACAGGCCAGGAGGCCTGTCCTACTAAGGTCACTCCACTACTTCGAGGGCGATGCCGAGGAGTTCGGCCACCTTGGCGACGGCAGCCCGCCGATGGCCGACGCCGAGGGCGAAGTGATGGGTGGGGGCGTGGCTGCACCAGCGGTTGATGAATTCGCCGGGCGGGAGGGCAAAGCGCACGCGCGAATTGGTGTTGCCGATTTTGAGAACGGGGCCGGCAATGGATTCGCCCTCGGCGGCCAGGAGTTTTAATTTGCCATCGGCGGTCTGGGTCATGGCGAGCAGGGTGACGGGTCCGGTTTTCACGCGGCACTCCACGCTGACGCCGCTGCCCCGCTTGCCGTGATAGAGGCCGAGCCCGCGCAAGAGGGGCCGGCCATCGGCGATAGCGAGATGCATGGGGCCATCGTGGCCCATGAGGACAAACTGCCGGCGAAAATCCATGGCGTAGAACTCGGTGAAGGATCCGCCGGCGCCCATGCGGTGGAGCATGGTCATGGCGAGGCAGGTTTTGAGATCGCCTTCGCCAGAGGCGGCGATGCCGCGCGCGGTGAGCAGCGAATTGCCCAGAATCAGGGCCGCGCCGAGCCGCTCATAGCGGTTGCCGGCGAGGCCGCGATAGTAGTACGTCAGGCCGTTGAGCTGGAAGCGCTCCACCAGGCGATCCAGGCCGGCGGCCACCTGGGCGGCCCAGGCCAGATCGGCGGCGGGGACGTCCTCCATGTCAAAGGTGCTGCGCGCCACGGCGATGATGGCTTCCACTTCGGGCGCGGTAGCCTGCTCCACGCACTGGTCCAGGTCGCACATTTCGAGCACTTCGACGTGGACTCCGGCCTGCCCGGAGACCATGGTGAAATCGCTGTACATGTCGAGCATGCCCGGGTAGGTATGTCCGAGAAAGCCGATGCGGGTGGCGCGCAGGGCACGGGCGACGGAGGCGGCGTGGCACCAATCGGCGATCTCGCCCCACGCCGTGGGGTCCTGGTGCAGCATGCCCGAGACCACACGGAAGCGGACGCCGGCGCGGGCGAAGGCGTTGGCGATCTCGGGCGCGCAGCAGACCGAACAGTTGGCCAGCCACTCGCCGGTATCGGTATGTTCGTAATCGAGCGCGTCGCAGGGCTGCAAATTGAGGACGAGCACGGGAACGCCGGAGCGCTGCACCACGGGCAGCACCTGGGACGATGTGGCGTAGGTGCCGATGTAGCAGAGAATCAGGTCGAGGCCGGCGCGTGCGAAGAGGTTACCCGCATCGACGGCCGCCGGAGCGGTGTCTACCAGACCGGCGGATACGACCTCCACACCGAAGGCGGCGGCTTGGGCTTCGACGAAGCGCTGATAGCTTTCGAGGCGTGGCTTGAGAGCAGGGAACTGCTCCCAGTATGCGGCGAGGCCGATGCCGAAGACTCCGACACGCCCTTGGTTGGTGGATTCACTCATTCCGACAAAAGTATCGCATGTGGACGGGGAGTGGTATTTACCGCAGAGACGCAAAGACGCTGAGATAAGCGCAGAGAAGGCATTCGGGGGATGCGTTTTTGACGCTTAGATGGGGAGACGTGGAGGAAGAGGCGGAGAAGAAAGGGGCGGGGAAGCTCGGGATTCAGGCGTTCTCCGGACGGCGCGCGGAGCGAGCGGAGAACGCGGGCGGAAAGAAGTCCGAGCTTCGCTCGGATGGACAAGGCAGAGCCTTATCCCACTGGACACCGCGAGGCGGAGCGTTTCCCCGGCGAGTTATTTCCCGGCTATTAATTCGGGGGGGACTTTGAGAAAATCGGCGGGAGGGAGCGCGCGATTCGTCATGCGGGCGGCGAGGACGGCGCCCTTGAAATAGTCGCGGCGATCGATGCGGGTGCCGATTGAAGTCCGGCCAGGTCCCTGGGGCGCCAGATGCACTTCGGCCGCCCCCTCCAACACGCCGTCGACGTAGTTGCGATATTCGCGCCCGTCATAGACCGCCGCCGCGTGATGCCAGACGCCCAGGGGGTGCAGCTTCCCGCGATCCATCAGGGCCTTGGATTCGGCGCCGGAAAGCGCGAAGCTATCCAGGCACCAGGAGCCCGCGATCACGCGAATCTCAAAGAGCATGCGCGTCTCCGCGGCATTCTCCTGGAAGTGGAAGAAGCGCTGCTCAGCCGCGCCGCCCGCGTCGGGGCGGAAGATCACCTCCCAGGTGAATGTTGCCGCGCCGGCCAGCGGATGGACGTCGAGAAAGAGCGCGTCCGCCACGCCGTCGAACTGCACCGCTTTACCGGCCGGGGTGGAGATCAAGTGCGGACGTCCCTCGGCCGTCACGGCGTGCCCGCCAATCTGCGTGATGCTATCGAAGTTCCACATGTCGCTCCTTCTGGGGTCCGCACACCACAGCGCGGCCGCCGCGGCGATCCCGATTATGGCCGCGCGTCTCATCGGTAACTCTTGTCGTCCAGGCGACCCAGGTCCGCGCCGTCCTGCAACACGCCGAGGGTCACCACGGCGAAGGTGAAGACTTTGGTCCCCGGCTCCAGATGCCCGCCGAACGCTTTGTCGGGGGTGGCCAGGGTGATATGCGGGTGGATGATGCCGTTGGCGATGAAGCCGCTCATGCCGGCGATATCGGCCGGCTCGGTGGGATTTTTGACGAAGATGAGCTTGGATGGGAGGGTGCGGTTGCTGACCTGGTGGACCTGGTATCCGCGCACCGACCCCGCGCCGGACAGGATGATGGCGTTAGAGATCTTCTCCTGCTTCACCATTTTTTGGAGGCCGGCCAGCAGGTCGGTATCGAACTTGAAGCGCAGGACGATCACGCGATCGAACTGGGTAGAGATGGCGTAGACATCGGGAACCTTGTCGCTCAAGCCCTTGGCATCGTCCGCCGGATTGGGGGCAACGTTGGTGATCTCGCGGCGGCTTTCCTGGGCCGCAATCTGGGCGGCAAGGGCCAGCGCCAGAAGCAGCGACGCGGTCAGCCGCCTCATTTGGCCCCCATGACGCCGGCCAGCAGAAACACCAGGGGCGCATTCCAATTGATGGCGACTTCGTTGGCCGCGTAGCTCTCCTGGTCATCCAAATAGCACCGGGCGGGCGGAGTGGCCGGTGGCAGGCGCTGCATGGCCGGGTCCTGCCTGCCGCGATTGGGTCCGCCGGAGAGAAGTCCGGGCCAGGGCTCGACGTTGCTATCGGCTCCGCTGGGCCGGTGATGAGGATGGCGGTAGGGGTTTTCTCCGACCTGGGTTACCCAGGAGAGCGAGAAGGTATTCCTACCGAGGAGGTAGTGCAAGTTATCCAGGGCGGCCTCGACATAGGCCGGCTTGGGCTGGAGCGCGTTAGCCACGAGAAGCTGCATTCCATAATTCGCCGCGACGCCGTTGGAGCCCCAGATGTAGTCGCGCGAGGTGAGGCTGACGCGGTAGGCGTTGGCCATGGTGCGCTCCACAATCCGGTCGGCCGCGACGAGCGACGCCTGGCGGATGGCGGCGGTTGCTGGAGCGTCGTTGCCGCCCCCCAATACGTACGTCCACAGGCCGAGGTTGGCCACGCCGGGCCAGGCTTGGGGTCCCTCAGCGCGGACGGAATTGCCAAACTCCGCGTAGTGCGCCAGGAAGTACTTCCGATACTCGGCGGCGCCCGTGGTGCGGGACAATTCGGCCGCCGCCCAGAGGGCTTCATCGGCGCAATTGCCGTCGCCGTACTCGCCGGTGGATACCGCCTTCGGATTGCGGAACGGGAGGTTGGGGTACTTCGCCAGCCAGGTCCACGCCTTCTCGGCGGCGCGCAGGTTCCGGGCCGCGAATGCGGCATCGAACGGCTTGTAGGCGCGCGCCGCAATGGCCATCACCGCCGCCAGATCTCCAGTGGCGCACGACGATTTGAAGGGCTCCGCGCCGCTACCCACCACGTAGCTCACAAGTTTGTCCTTTTCCGGCATGACGAAGGCGGGAAAGGCTTCGCTGGTCTGCTTGTGCCAGACGCCGCCGTCCTGGTCCTGCATGGTGAGCATCCACTCCAGGTTCCAGCGGATCTCATTGAGGATGTCGGGCGTACCGTTGCCGGTCTCGGGCAGATTGAGTTTGACGCGGCGGAGGGGT
>JANYJN010000053.1 GCA_025358475.1 Candidatus Solibacter sp. | reverse complement strand
GTGCGCCGAGCTCGCGATCTTCTCCGCTTCCTCCGCGCTCTCTTTGTCCTTGACTTTCCATCCGCCTCAGCCGAAGCCGCCCCTCAATCCCAAAATGGCTTCTCTGCGCGTGTCTCCGCGTCTCTGTGTTGAACCGGCCGCTTCCCTTTCACCGGCTTGCTCTGCGTTGAATGGACTTCCTACCCTGCGTCGATCTCCTCCGCCACCCGGTTCTTGATCTCCTGCCGCGCGTCGCACAGGTACTTGAACGCCAGCTTCTTGAACACCTGCTTCTTCAGCGTCTCCGATACAATCCCCAAGTCCAGCAGCTTCTTGGCGTCGTCCAGTTCGTTGCTGAAATCGCCGATGTCGAATTCGTCCATTCCCGATACGTCGATCGATACCTCGTCCTGCCTCGCATCCGCGATCGCCCGCAGCACCTGCTTCATCGCGTCCTTCACCATGTCCCCGTATCCGCGCAACACCTCCTGCGTCACGCTGAAGTCCCTCTGCTTGCTCAGCCCGCTCATCCGCAGACTTCCTCCGCTAGGGTTTTCGGCCTGGTTCATCAGATAGCAAACACGGTAGATTTCGTCCTTTAACCGGACCAGGTTTTCCGCTGCTATCTGATAAACCGTACCCGCCGGCTCCGTCCACCCGAATCGGTCGTCTTTCCCGAGTTGGATGAAGTAACTCTCCCCCATCACTTGGTTCCATTCCTTGTCCGAAAAAATCACCGGACTCGCGAACAGTCCCATCGTCAACGCCCAGGACAGCGCGTTGGACTTGTTGAAGTGTTCCAATTGCACGAGCGCGGCTTTATTCATCAGCCACAACCCCTCGGACACCTTCATTTCGAATACCGGCACCCGGCGCTGCACGGCCAACGCGTGCCGCCCTTCATCCACCAACTCGATCGCTTGCGCCTCGCCCGTCCTGCGGTAAACTTGATAGTTTTCGCGGTCGTAGTAAATCCACCGCGTCTCTTTCTCCCACTTCGCATCCGTTACTTTCGATTGCTGCAAGCACGACGTCCGGATCACCACCCAGTCCAGCCCGCCCGTCTCGTCGTAGTTCCAGTTGATAACTTCATCCGCCGCGTATGCCGTCAAGTACGCCCGCGATCTCCCGCTCGCGTCCTCTTCCGCCCGCGTCTGCGCCACCCCGCCCGCCTTCGGAAAGTCCACCACCACGAAACTGCTCCCCAGCACCATCACCTGCACGAAGCACTGCCGGAAAAACTCGTGCAGGTTCGTCCCCTTAAGGTCGCAGTCATCCGAGAGCAGATTATAGAACCCCTTCGCTCCCGCGTCGCTTCCCTCGAACTGCAGCATCGGTTCCCGCCGCATCAGTGTCGCCGCGTACCAGTCCACGATCGACCCTACGTAGTTTTCGTAGAACACTCGCCGCAGCCGCTCTTCGTACACCTGTCCCGGCTCCTTTTGACGCCGCACCAGGTACTCGCACGCGTTTCCCCGCAACTGCTCACCGCCTGCGTATAGATCCTTGTATTGCTTCCGCATCGCCCTACGCGCGATATAATCCGGATGCTCTCGGTTGATGTTTTGCATACTCTCCACCCGTTAGTAACTTAGAAGCGGCTGGCACCGCTCCCCAATCTTTGGAACCACGCGGCATTCTTGCCACAGCACGTATCCCAATGCGTCCGACAAATGCGTCCGCATCCGGTCCCGGTCTTTGTCGATCTGATTGGTGTCCGCCTTGAAACACACCTGTTCCAGATCCTTGATGAGTTCCTTGCACTGCGGATCCACCAGCAACCCAATCGTCCCCGCGGCCGATTTCAGCTGCCGGTTCGTCAGGTTGATTCGCTCCCGCACGCTCGGATTTGCTTTCGGCACCCGGTAGTCCACCTTAATTCCCGATTGCGCCGCGAAATGTTCGCGGATCATGTCGTAATCCGTGGCTCCCGTCGTCTGCTGCTGGTTCCCCGCTGCGTCCCCGTATATCCACACCCCGGCGCTGTGCTTCGGAAACCGCTTCAGGAACTCCTCGCAAGCCGCCTTCGTCGTGCTGTGCCGGATCACGATTTCCCCTACCACCCGCACCTCCCCGCCCACCCGCTGCAAGATCAACGAGCTCATCGGATCGACGTTGAAATCTAGCGCCCACCACAATGGCTCCCACGCGTTCACCGTCAACTCCCCCACGTGCGTGTTGCGGTCAAAGGCCGAGTACACCCGGCCTCCCTCCATGCTTAGATACGCCCCCATTACCTCCTGCTGGTAGAACTTCTCGTCGTAGCTGTCTTTCAGCCGCTCGTAGAAATCCCCGATCTTGCCCAGCAGGTGCCGGTTCTCGAATGGCGCCGCTTGCACCGCCGCGTACCCGTTCACCGGATCCGATATGAACTTGCGGTATACCCAGTCGTATCCCTTCGGTGTCCAAACCCCGAATCCGCACAGCCGCGTCGCCTTCGGATCCCGCAACCGTCCTTCCAGCCGCAGCCAGGATTCTTCCTGCGTGTACGTCAACTCGTCCAGCCCGAACCACGCCAGGTTCGTCCCCCGCAATCGCTCGAACTCATCCACCGGCCGGAACAGGATCCTCGACCGCGTATCCTTCATCACGAACGTATTCTCAGCCTTGTTATGGTCGTAGGGGATGTCGTTGCTCTCCAGGATCTCGATCAACGCCGCCTGCGTGGCATCCCGCAGCATTGGGTAAGTCGGCGCTCCCAATAGCCCCAGACGTCCTGGATTCATGTAGCTCAGCCGGATTGCCTCTTGACACAGTGCCTGGCTCTTTCCGCTGCCGATCGGCCCGGAAAAGCCTTTGAACCTGTTGTCCAACGCGTGAAATCTACTCTGGGAAGGTAACGGGTCGTACTTTATGTCTCGTCGCTCGATTTGACCGGTTCGACCCATGTAACCTTGATCTCCTTTGGCAACTCGTCCCCGCTTTCCTTCTGCCATTGCACTAACTTCAGGTAGTCCGCCAGCGATGGCTTAAACTCCGCCGTCCCTAACTTGTCCTCCATCGACTTGATGACGCTTTCCAGGACCTTGCCCACGCGTAGCTTGTGCTGTACTTCCGTCCAGTGCTCGCAGCGCTCACAGGATTTGGGAGCCTTCTCTTTTTGTTTCACCTTGGCCATCTTCGTGCTCCTCAAAATAAAAAAGGCCTCGCGAAAACTCGCGAAGCCGAACAGCTCTTCCCTGACTCGACAATAACACTCGGGGTGTTGTCGCTAGCCGGAAGGATGTTTGTAACTAATTGATAAGAAAGAAAAGATAAATCTCAATGATTGGTGAACAGATATTTTCCGCCGCTGAAGCTTTGCGCGTGGAACCGCGTTTTGCCCGCCAGTTGCTCCAGCCGCTCCGCCTTTGGCCCTTCTACCACAAGGTAATACCGGGCCTCGCTGCTCCATAGCCGCTGGAACTCAGCGTCGTCGATAAACACGTCCCCTGGCGCCCCCGGTGCGTGCGATCCGTAGTCAAGATTGTTGACCCGCCCGTTCAGCAGATACGCCCGCCGGTTCGTGTAGAAAAATACCGAACTGAAAGTGTAATACTGGTCGTCCACAATTAACTTGCCCGGCGGCCCCGCCAACAGCGCTTCAGCCAGCGGCCGCGACGACATATATGGGTCGAATACCACCAGCGCCATCCGCGCCGCATGGAAGAATAGCACCATCATTGCCACCAGCGCCGCCCCCGAGGCCGCCCCGCGCAGCCGCCACGCGCCCCATGTCCCCACCGCCATCGCCACCCCCGCCACTACCAGCGGCCCTCGCAAGTACGCGAACGAGTGCATCGTCAAATCCGTCATGTGCCCCAGTGATAGCGTGTACACATCCGGATTCGAACTCAGCGCCGACGCGATATCCCCCGGCGCCGCCAGCCCCCGCACCGTCCAAAGAATCCCGCAGATCGCCGCCAATGCCAGCCCCGTCACTACCCCGATCGCCCGCGTCCCCCACTTCAGCCACCCGTCCCCGCTCGCCATCGCGCACCCCAATAGCAGCGCCAGCGCCGGATAGCAGGGCATCGAGTAATATTCCTGAGTGGTTGAAAACGTGAAGAACGTCAGAATGAATCCCGCCCAGCACAAACACAAAAGCCGCACCCGCGCCCCCCGGTCCGTGCCCTGGTACTTCAACCGTGCAGCCGCCGGAAAATACACGCTCCACGGAAAAAACCACAACAGGTGAAATAGCCAGAAATAGGCCCGCGGCACCGTGTTGTAGTCCCGCGGATATCGCAGATTCAAGAACCGCAGCACGTGCTCGTTCATGAAATAGAACCAGAAGAACCCGTGATATGAGCCCTTCTCGCTGTGCATCGTCCAATCGAAGTACGGCGGATTGCGTAGCGTCGCCAGCACGTGCCATGGCGCCGCGATCCCCAGCGCCAGCAGCATTCCCCACATCACTTGCAATCGCCGCCACGTCCGCTTCGCCAGCAGTTGCTTCGTCAGTCCCAGATACAGCAACCCCGTCGCCACCGGAAACGCCGCTGCGATCAACCCCTTCAGCAGCAATCCCGTGCCGATTGCCGCCCACATTGCCATCGCCCACGCCGCCGGGTGCCGTTCTTCTTCCTCCAGCGCCCGCACCATTCCCCACAGCGCAATCGTGATCGTTAGCGTCAGCATCACATCCGGTATCAGGATGCGCGTGAACAGAAACAGCCCTACGCTCGTCGCTAGCACCAGCCCCGCGTGCAGCCCCACTCGCCAACCGAATGCCCATGCCCCAAACCGCGCCGTCACCCAGCACAACAAAACCGCGCTCAAAGCGATCGGGATCCGCGCTGCCCAGTCGTGGACCCCGAAGATGGCAAACGACACCGCCATCATCCAATACTTCAAGGGAGATTTTTCGAGGTACGCCACCCCGTCCAGCCGCGCCGTCACCCAGTCGCCCGATTGCAACATGTTGCGCGCAATCTGCCCCTGTACCGCGTCGACATCGTCCATCAGGGATGGCGGGCTGATCATGCAGCCCACGAAAATTACCGCCGCCACCAGCGCGACTATTATCTGGTAGCGAAGACCTGCGCGGTCGTGTGTTCCGCCGCTTCCACCCGCGCCGGTACCACCACTTTCCATCTTTTCATCCACAGGAATAGCGTCATCAGGCCCCATAAGTGATATCCGGCATTGATTCGCCTCTCCATATGATCGCGGATCAATGCCTCAATCGCGCGCCCGTCGAATATGCCGGTCGCCCCGATCGCCTCCGCCGTCACCGTGTCCTTCAGCATTCCCCGTAACGGGCCCCGGAACCAGTCGTGAGTCGGTATGTCGAATCCCGTCTTCTTCCGCTTCAGCACCGTCTCCGGCAGCTTGCCGCGCATCAGTTC
>JANYJN010000046.1 GCA_025358475.1 Candidatus Solibacter sp. | reverse complement strand
CGACGTGCAACTGCGCGGTGGGGTATCGCGCCGCGAACTGCTCACCCAGCCGGCTCATCTCACTCAACCCCGTCGAGTAAGGCAGGCTCGGTCTCCATGTTGGCGTAATCGCGACTTCACAGGAGTGATGGCCGAACGACGCTTAGGAAGGTGACCATTCTCCGAGTAGCCGACGATTCGCCCGCTGAGAGCAACAGGATCGCCCGCAGCCGCCTAATGGATTATTCAATGGCATCACAACCTCCCGGTCACAACCTCCCGGTTTCACGATCCGTAGGGATAGTGTAGACTTAAATCGAGCGGTGCTTCGGTGCCGCAGGAACAGCTTTGGGTCGCTCCCAAAGGGTTCAGCAGCAGACCTTAGTAGTTCTGAATGCCTGAATCGCGCTCTTTTCGAGCACGGGAATATATGCATTCCCAGCCCGACCAGGCCCCGGAGCCGTACGGTTTGTTCGCCACGATTAATGCTCGAACGACTTCAAAAGCCCCTACGAGGTTTCATAGGGGCTTTTTTATTTCAGCTCCTGTACTTTGCCCTTACCCCGGCGAAAGAATGCATCCGGATATACGTTGAAATGCCCCGTCACTCGCCACGAATATTTCGGAGTGTTGAAATCCCTGGGTGCATCAGTTTCGACATCCCAGTGAAAACCCGCCGGTAGCGTGTGTCCGGCTACGACCAGATTCTCGCCCCCATGATAGTCCCTCGGATTCAACTGCCAAGTTGAACGAGCATCATCCCTTCTCTTTGCGCCGATTCCGTACCGCTGATTGAAGCTTTCGCGTTGTTCTGCCAAATTGAGCTGGGGTCCGTCGCCCCTGAAAACATGAAATGGCAGACAGCGCGGGTCGTGATCGCCTTCGCACTCCACGTGTTCGCACCAACCCGAGAACATGCCTGTCCAGCCATCGTTCGCCGGATCAGCGGTCACTTTGCAGTAAAAGCACTTGTATTCCATGTATCGCTTAAGTTGAATGTGACGCTCGTACCGGAGCGCGCCCTCATTTCTTGGATGCAGTGGAACGCGAGGGTCTGATCCTAGCACTAATACGGCTACTCGTGTGCGGTGAGCCTTCATATATAGACCCGCCGCGAAGTCGGACGGAACGAGCGCAATGGGGCGCCCTTTGACCGTTTTGAAGGTGGGCACACCCCGAGCAAGGAACCGCCATTCCCGCTCCTCACAGATCTTGGTTATTCGATCGCGTAGCGGACGTGATCCATCTCGATCGGTCTGATGAAACAAGAAGTAGACTTCGTTCATTTGGGCAGAACGCGCAAGACGCTCGCGGGCGCTAACCGCAAATCTTCAAGCTCCGCCTTCGACATTTGCTGAACGCATCGGACAACAAAATCGCGCAGCTCCTGCAGTTCGTTATCTTGTGCCTGTCGGCGCCGGATTGGCAGGTCTGGAACTTCACCGAGATGGTTATCTTCAAACCACTTTGCCAGATGTTGTTTTACCTGATTCTTAAGATACTTGTTCCATGGTCCACGGCAAGCCGGCGGCAGCGCCAGTGTCGGGAGCCGCAAATCTCGCCAATGCTCCAATTGTTTAACTGTAGGCTCATCTCCCGACCCGTATTGGTTGGCAAAATCCCGTCTCCAACCGTCAAATTCAGCCGCCGTTATCGTGGGAAGCTGTAGCCCCAGTTCGCCCTCATCCGCCCGTCTTGCCCGCGCTTCCTCTCGGTCCCAGACGTATCTCGTGCCACTAGAAAAGTCGAGCACGGCTTCCCAAAGATCGGGGCGGATGTCCTGCGGCTTCGATTCTTTGGAGGGTAACTCGGTCGCAGCCGCAGAACGTAAAGTCACCTGCCCAGGTAGAGGAGCTTCTTGAACTTCGATAAGGTCGGAGGCGTCACGTAGAAATGCGCGGAACGATCTTGCACCGTAATCCGCTTCTCTGAATTTGCGGCTGGTGATCTGCAACATTCGGTTCTTGAGCACCGGGATTGCCATGAGCCACCAGTCAGGTTTACCTGAACGTCGTGCCTGGTCGAATGCTTGCTCGATCAGTTGATGTGGACTTTGCGATTCACTCAATCAAACACCTCAGGTCCGAAGGAATACGAAACCGATCCCAAACATGGTCTAGCGCGGGCTTCCAGAGCTCGCGTGAGCACATATCCGATCTAGTCCATTCTAACGGTTCGGCAACCGCTCGCCGCAGGCTGCTGCGATTCATTCGCGAGGTCGGGAGCCCGAAAGGCATATTGCTGAGCTATCAAGTTACGCCCGCCGGCGAGAGGCGCTTGATTTGGAAAGTTCAGCTGACGCTCCGTCCGGATCACGCGCCACTCATACATTGGTCCAGCCGAGAGCGCGGGCCGCATGCAGGGGCGCTGACGCATTCCTCCCGTGATACGCCGCTCCCGGAATCAACCGCGACGTGTCGCCCAACTTTTCCAGCGATTCTACCCGCACCGCATGTGGGATCCGATCGACCGCCGCCTACGCAGGCGACGCCATCAGCATGGCGAGCAACCTCTCCGTCGCCCGATTGAACTTCTTACTCCGCCGGTGCACGATGCCCACCGGGCGCGCCAATCCAGGGGCATTCAGCTTCACCGCCACCAGGCGTCCCTGTTCGATCTCCGCCTGCATGGTGCGCGCCGGAAGGATGCTGATTCCCTGCCCCAGCGACACAGCTTCCTTGATCATCTGTATATTGTCGAAGTGCATGACCAGGTTGACCTCCACGCCCTGCGCGCGCAGGAAGCGATCCAGTTCGCGGCGAATGCGCAGGTCTTCATCGAAGCCGATAAAGGCGCTGCCGTTGAGGTCGGCCGGGTACACCTCCGCCTGCTCCGCGAGCGGGTGGTGGGGCGGCACCGCCACCTGCATCTCCTCCTCGCGCCAGGGGATGGCCGCGATCTCGCGGCTCGATTCCGGATAGCTCACCAGGCCGAGGTCGGCCGCATCGTCGCGCAGCGCTTCGTAAATCCTGTCCGGCCGCATGTACTCGACGTGCAACTGCGCGGTGGGGTATCGCGCCGCGAACTGCTCACCCAGCCGGCTCATCTCACTCAACCCAGTCGAGTAAGGCAGGTTCGGTCTCCATGTTGGCGTAATCGCGACTTACCAGGATCTATCCGGCAAAAGCGACGTAAGATTCGGCGAATTAGTCTAGCTCTAGCAGCTTGACTGCGAGGGTCGCTCCCGTCCAGGGCGCCCGTGCGCCCGCGGGGATACCTCAACACCGATACAACCGGAGCCAGTGACGGCTACCCCAGATTGCTTTCAGCGCGCAACGCCCCACGAGAGTGGGCGGACCTTACCGTCTCCCGACATCTAGGTCCAGAGCCGCGTTCACTCATTGCGGAGTGCAGTGGCGGGATCGATGCGCGAAGCTCTCCACGCAGGCAAGTATCCGGCGGCCAAGGCGGCGGCAAGCAGAATGCCGATCGCTGCGGCGATCGCCACGAAATCGTTCGGTTTCATGCCAAACAGAAACGATTCCACGAAGCGCATGGTAAAGCGCGCGGCGGCATAGCCCAGCAGCAACCCCACGGCCGTCGTGGCCAGCACCTCTCTCATCACCATATAAATGATGCCCGGCCTTTGCGCGCCGAGTGCCATGCGGATGCCGATCTCGCCGGTGCGCCGCGCCACTGTGTACGCCATGGCGCCATATAGCCCCACGCAGGCGATCACGAGCGCCAGCACCGCGAAACAGCTGCCCAGTTCGGCGAACGTTCGTTGCTGCGAAATGGTCTGATCCATGCGCTGTGCCTGCGTGGTGATTTCGCGGATCGAGACGCTCGAATTAGCCTCGTGTACAATGCGGCGGACAGCCGCCGCGGCGCTCAGCGGCGGCCCCGCCGTGCGAATCTCGAAGAAGAATTGGCCCAGCTCCCCAAAATCCTGCGTATAAGGAAGGTAAGCCACGGGCTCACTCTCCTCCTGCAGCGAATTGTAGTGAGCCGCCCTGGCAACTCCGACGATCTCCAACAATGGGTTGGCCGCTTTGTCGAGCGCAAACTGGCGACCCACCGGGTTCTCTCCGCCGAAGTAAGTGGATGCAAATTTCTGGTTGACCACGGCTACGGTGGGCGAGGCCAGATCGGCCGGTTTCAGACCGCGTCCCAGCAGTACGGGAATTTCCATGGTTTGGAGAAACGCGGGGTCGACATGGATCAGGCTGGAGCCGGGATCGCCGGGCTGTGGCGCGCGGCCCGGGATGAACACCGAGTTACTGTTGGTGTACTCCGCCACGAGTGGCATGTTGGATGCGCTGGCGGCGCGCACGCCTGGAATCTCACGGAAGCGGTCCAGCAGTCCCGAGTAGAAACGCGCCAGCGCCGCGTCCCGATAGCCGGCCTGCCGGCCGCTGACGTTTACAAGCAGCACGTTTTCACGGTTAAAGCCGACGTCGATCGCATACAGGTTCGAGAGGGTTCGCACAAACAGCCCCGCGCCAATCACCAGGAGCAGGGAGACCGCAATCTGCAACGCGATCAGGGCCTGACCCAGCCGTGGACGGAAGCGGCGGCCCGAGGCGTTCCAACCCTGTAACGGACTCTCCTTGAGCGCCGGAGTGAAATCGAGATTGGTGGCCTGGATGGCCGGAGCCAGGCCGAACAGCACACCCGCCAACAGCGCGAGGGCGAAGGTAAAGCCGAGCACCGGCCAGTTCAGTTCCGCGCGGAGCGTGAACTGTTCCCGCCCATTCGCCAGGAGCCAGGTGATGAAGCGTATACCGGCGAACGCCACGCTCAAACCGAGGGCTCCGCCCGCCACCGAAAGCAGCACGCTTTCCGTCAGCATCTGCCGCACAATTCTGCCGCGGCTGGCGCCCAAGCTCAAACGGACAGCGATTTCCCGCCGTCGCGCCGCGGCCCGCGCCAGCAGCAGGTTGGCCAGATTGGCGCAGGCGATGGCCAGAATCAGCCCCACCATGGTCATCAGTACGTAGAGGGGCTTTGAGTATTGGCGCCGCAGGGTGTCGAGACCCGATGCGCCTTCGGCCAGCGACAGTTCCGGCAGCTCTTCGGCATCTTTAGGGGTGGCCGCGGTGCCCGCGGCAAGGGCGCGGAATTTTGCCCGCATCACCGCCTGGGCCTGCCCCAATCCAATGCCCGGACGCAACCGGCCCATCATCTCAATCCAGTAGAAATGGTCATCGAGGAACCGCGCGCGTTCTTCTTCGGCGGGCCTTGTTGCCAAAGTGGGGATGGCGTGAAGCGGCAGGAAGAAAGCCGGATTGGTTTGCGGATCCACCCCAAAGAAGCCCGAAGCGCTCACACCTACCACAGTGAAAGGCAGCTTGTTGACCAGAATCGACTGGCCAATCACGGACGGGCTGCCGTTGAAGCGCCGCTGCCAGTACGCGTGGGCCAGCACCACCACCGGCGGAGCGCCCGAGCGGTCATCTGCATCCCCCAGCAAGCGTCCGACGGCGGGCGCCACACCCAGTCCGCCGAAGTAGTTGCCGGAAACGTACCCGCCCTGAATCGACTCGGCCTCGTCCCCGACAATCACATTGAAGGGCTGCGCAAACGCATAGCCAAACAACGTGGAGAAGGTGTCTTTTTCCGCACGTAGCGTCTCATAGGCGGCGAAGGGGAAATTGGGGCTTAGCGAACCGCCCTTGCCGTAGCGGTGAAAGGTTCCGTTGATCCCTCTAATTACCCCTGGTCGGCCTGGGGAGTGCCATTCGGCGATCGCCAGTTCCTCGGGACGGGGCACCGGCAGTCCGCGCAGCAGAATCGCATCCATAAAGCTGTAGATGGCAGTGTTGGCGCCGATGCCCAGTGCCAGCGAGAGCACCGCTGTGGCGGTGAACAGCGGGTTCGCCGCCATGGAGCGCAACGCAAAGCGAAGATCCTGCACGAATTGTTCGAGAAATGTGAAGGTCCACATGGAACGGCTTTCCTCCTTGACTAGCGTGACATTGCCGAACTGCCGGCGCGCCGCGTCCGGTCTTCCGTCCTCTTCGAGCAGCGCCAGATGATGGCGCATTTCCTCCTCCAGATCGCACTCATAATCGGCGCGATGAAAGAGAAACTGGATGCGGCGCAAAAGTTCGTGCATAGCTCTAGACCGGCTCGATAAGGCGCACAATCGCTGCCATGACGCGTCCGAACTCGCCTACCTCCCGGGTCAACTGTTTGCGGCCCGCGGGCGTCAGGCGGTAATAACGCGCCCGGCGGTTGTTCTCCGATTGTTTCCATTCTGCCACTACCCAGTCTTTGATCAGCATGCGCTGCAAGGCTGGATACAGCGAGCCCTCCTCCACCTGCAAGACATCTTCGGAAATCTGCTGAATGTACTGCGCGATGCCGTACCCGTGCATCGGTCCGATCCGAGCGAGCGACTTCAAAATCAGCATATAGAGGGTGCCGGGAGGGATCTCGGGCCTGCTTCTCATAGGTAAACTATACAACAGTTAGACTAGGAAAAGCCACGAATGGTTAGCGGACCGTGGAAGTTCTTGCTGGCGGGACAGCCCTTCCGCCCAAGAGCCGGATAGATCTCGTGAAACGCCGGTCACGGCAGTCACGGCAGTTGCGGAACCGGCCGGTCCGCGCCAGCTCCAGCGCGCACTTGACCGCCCGCTCGGAGTTTTGCTAGCGCGGACGCCTCGGAAATTCGGGGAGAATATGGCTGTCAACGCTGCCAAGGATGGAGCGCGACAAGGGCAGTCTTTCTTCTGGCGCCACGCGCGTGCTGCCCCGTGCTGCCCGTAACTCTATGAAAAC
>JANYJN010000002.1 GCA_025358475.1 Candidatus Solibacter sp. | reverse complement strand
ACGAAATCGCCGAGGCGTACATCAGGGAGCGGCTGTCGCCCGCTGATGCGCTTCACTTCGAGTATCACTGCCTTAAGTGCCGCCACTGTGCCGCGGCGGCGAAAGAGGCCGACTGGTTCGTGCGCGCCATAAGGGGCGCGACGCAGCGGTTGGTGGCGGAACCGCGCGATAGAGTACAACTGTCCAGCCATGCGTCACTCACCCACATCACCCCGATGCCCCTGGGGGGGTTCTGCGCACAGATGAGATTTCATGTCACAGTCTGCCGTGCCCCGGACACGCGCCAGTGACCTGCGGCTGGTGACCCCCTCTCCCACCATGCAGACGGGGCCAGCCAACAGTCGCCGCCGCGCCGCCACTGCCCGCTGAACATTGGCTGCAACATGTTGGTCGTGGAACTTCGGCAGATACGGCTCCACGGGGCCGCGCAGCGCGAGTATTCCCTCTTCGGCCAGCATCATAATGCCGAGCGCGGTGACGGCCTTGGTCCTGGACATGATCCGGAAGATGCTGTCATTCTGCATGGGGCGGCTGGCCTCGATGTCAGCGGGCGTTGGCTTCATCCAAATTCAGCACCTGACCAGCGGGCACATTTTCGAGCACTTGCTTCTTGCCCCTGGGCCACACTATCTCCACGCGCCCGGCAACGGCAGCCTTGCCGAGCCCGACATAGAGCCGCATGTCGCTCGTGCTCAGGTAGCTGCCGGACGGATTGATCTCGCGGTACTGCGTCACTCCGCCGGCGGTCACCCGCACCTTGGAGCCGAGGCCGAAACGGTTGCTTTCCCTTCCCCGTGCTTTGATCGCCAGCCAGTGGTTGCGGTTGCCGCCGTCGTTGCGATACAGCAGCGCGGGGCCGCCACTGTCGGCGATGACGATGTCCAGGTCCCCATCGTTGTCAAAATCTGCCACCGCGGCTCCGCGGCCCACGTGCTTGATGCGAAACGCTGGTCCGCTCTCGGCCGAAACGTCCTTGAACCGGCCGCCACCGATGTTTTCGTAGAGCAGGTCGCTCTGCTTGTAGCTCAGTTGCGGGTCGTAGAGTTCCACGTTGTCCGTGACGTGACCGTTAGTGCAGAAGATGTCGAGGTCGCCATCGTTGTCGTAGTCGAACAACTTAGTGCCGAATGCCAGGGTCAGAAAGCCCGACTGCAATCCGGCTTTGAGGGTCACATCCTCGAATTGCAATTTCCCCAGGTTGCGGTACAGCGTGTTGTACTCTCGCGAAAAGGCCGTCAGGAAAATGTCCGGGAGCCCGTCGCCGTCGAAGTCGGCGATTTCGGTTCCCATGCCGGCCATCGCCTTGCCGTTCATGTCGAAACCCGTGCCCGCCGTATACGTAATGTCCTGGAAGGTTCCGTCGCCCTTGTTGCGGTACAGAAAATTGCGCACGCCGTCATTGGTGACAAAGATGTCCGGCCAGCCGTCCAGGTCAATGTCGCCTACCACCACGCCCAACCCCTTTCCGGCGCGGTTGGCGATGCCCGCCTTGACGGAGACGTCGGTAAAGGTTCCGTCATGGTTGTTGTGGAACAACTGCGCCGGTACGCCGTCGAACTGCTGCGGGTCGCAATACATGCGGTACCCTTCCTGCTTGTAGCCGCAATAGGGCGCGTGCTTGATGTCGTATTCCAGGTAGCGCGCCACGAACAGGTCCAGATAGCCATCGCGGTCGTAGTCCACCCAGGCCGCGCTGCTGCTCCACCCGCCGCCCGCCACGCCCGCTTTCGCGGTCACGTCGGTGAAGGTCCCGTCGCCGTTGTTGTGGAAGAGCTGGCGTGAATTGTAGCCCGTGATGAAGAGATCGAGGAAGCCATCGTTGTCATAGTCGCCTACGGTTACACCGGTGGCGAACATGCCGTTGCCGGCCACTCCCGCTTTCTTCGTGACGTCCTCAAACTTGCCATTACCGAGATTGCGGTAGAGGACGTTGCCCGGCGAGGGCCTACCCTTGGCCAGGTCCGCGCCGTTGGCGAAAAAGAGATCGGGCCAGCCGTCGTTGTCGAAATCGATCCACGCCACGCCGGAGCCGAAAGTCTCCGGCATGAGCTTTTCCTTGGACGCGCCGTTCTCGTGGGTGAACGCGATGCCCGCCTCGCGCACTACGTTGACGAACTGGACCCGCGGCTCGGCCGAAGCTGCCCAACGATGCGCGCAGAAAACCGACACAAGAGCGGCGATGATGACAGCACACTTGAGCATCTCGAGTAATTACAGACTAGCGAAAAAGAACAGGGGAGGCTTCCGCCTCCCCTGTCTGAGCTAGACAAGCCCAGGAGGGCTGCCCTACGGTGCCGTGTTAGAACTGAATCCGGAGTTTCAAGTCTACCTGCCGGTAGCTCGTCTTTTCCGGCTCGAAGTTGGGTCTGGTCGAGGTGAACATGCCCGGATTCGAATTGGTGATGTTGTTGTTGATGTTCTGGAAGTGCGGACGGTTCAACAGGTTGGAGAATGATCCGGTCAGCGCGGTGCGGAGACGCTCCGTAATGCGGAAGCTCTTGGCCAAACTCAAGTGCTGAACGTTGATGCCGAAGCCCTCCAGAGAATTCGGGCTGGCATTCCCGAAATGCCCCTTCTGCGGGGCGGCGAATGCGGCCGGGTTGAACCACTGGTTGATGGTCCGGTTGAAACCGGAATAGGGGCTAAGGATGGCGTCGGGCAGTCCGCCGACGGTTTGGGTTCCGGAGGGGTCCGAACCGCCGTAGGCCGGCGAGAGGTAGGTGGACGAAGCCATGGTGGAGATGAACTGCATGGTCCACCCGCCAAGCGCGGCGTCGACAATGCCGGGCGCACTGGCCAGGAATTTCTGCTGTTTCCCGACGGGCAGCGCCCAGGTAAAGCTGGTCACCCAGTAGCGGTCGCGGTTAGAGCCGTCCCGCGCCCACTTGTCGGTGATGGCGTAGGGGTTCTCCTGGTCGGCCCAGTTGTACATGTTCTTCGACCACGTGAAATTCGAATTGAAGGTGAACGACCCCATGCGCTTCTGGACTTCAACCTGGAGAGAGTTGTAGCGTACCTTGCCGTCGTTGCCGTACACGTTGACGCCGGTGAACAGGGGATAGGGCCGCATCGACTGGGTGAAGGTTGTGGTGCTCGGCTGCGGCTTGTTCATGTTGTAGGTGCCGTAGGCGAGCCCGGTGTTGCGCATGCCGATATAGGAGAGACGGACGCCGAGGTTGTGGATTTCCCGTTCGATGGTGAAGTTGATCTGCCGGATGGTGCCGATTTTGGTATCGAGCGGCAGAACCGTCACGCTCTGCCCGGGAACCGAGGCGGAAGAGAGACTCGTAGGGTACGGGTTGGGGAAGCTGAACAGCGGCCCGGTGGAGGAGATCACGTTGTTGTAAGTTTCAGACAACTGGAACGGAGAGGCGCCCGGGCGGCGCTGGGTGTAACTCCAACTGTCGGTGTACTCGCCGTAACCGCCGCGCAATACGGTCTTGTTGGTGAGGCGGTAGGCTGCCGAGAACCGGGGATGAATGTTATGCCAGGGGACGTTGGGTACCACCTGGCCGGCGGTGATCGGAATGTTCTTCGGGTACAGCGCATTGACCTTGGACAGGACGTCCTGTGAAACCACGACCTTGCCGCTGGCCAGGTCGAAGTTATACATCAGGCCGTCGTCGTAGGTGGAAATTCCGTAGTAGTCCCAGCGGATCCCGTAATCCAGGGTCAGTTTGGGGGTCACTTTGAAGGTGTCGTTGATGAAGGCGCCGTACTGCTTGTCGTGACTGGTGCGGTTCGGAATGGGATTGAGGCGGGTAGCGGTATAGGGAACTCCCAGGAGAAACTCCGCAAAGCCGTTGCCGGCGACGGACCCGTTGAAGTTGAAGCTGCCGAAGACCCCGTTGCCGAGCGACCCGTTGAAGAACCAATAATTGCGGTACTCGCCGCCGACCTTCAGCACGTGCTTTTCCTTGGACCACGTCAGGCTGTCGGTGAAGGTGTTGGTGCCGTCGTTATTCATGATGTTCTTGTCGTAGCCGTCGTTGTTGTAGAGCGTGCTCAGGTTCTGGACGGTCATCTGCGGAAACCCCATCGCGTGATAGCTGTTGGGGTTAACCCCTTGAAGCCCAATCGCTTTCACAATATCATCGCCGAACAGCGGCGTGACACTCTTTTCGGTCTCTCCCTGAATAAAATAGTCGGTCTGGTGGCCGAAAGTGAAGATGTTGACCACGGTGGGCGAAAAGACGTGCGTATCGGAAACTACCGTCTGCCGGTGATCGCGCGCCTGCGTGTACGTCGCCCATTCAAATCCCGAGCCTGGGCGAATGTAGGGCGTCTTGCGCCGCATCCACCGCACGTACAAGGTGTTCTTTTCGGAGATTTTTTGGTCCACACGGAAGAAGGGCCAGTCGCCCTTATAGAGGTCCGAGTTGTAAGGGAAGTACCAGCCGTAGTTGTTAGTAAAGGTGTTGGCCCCCCCCAAGTTCGGCTTCGGGTAATAGAGGTCCATGACTTTCTGCGAGACCGAACTGAACCGGTTGGTTGGAATCTGCTGGTTGGGGAAGGGCACCAGGTTGTTGAACGGGTCCTTAATCACCGTAGTGAACTGGCTGAAATCCCCATTGCGCTCCTGCAGCGTGGGCGTGTTGCGCTGGGTATAAGAGCCCAGTGGGATCACCTGGTGAATCCATGCCACGTAGAACCACGTCCGGTTCTTGATGATGGGCCCGGTGATGTCGGCATCGGCCTCATGGAGGATGTATGGCGGCTTCCTTATGCCCGCCGCCCTGGCGAAGGTTTCTGTGGCATTCAGTCCACTGTTCTCGTGCTTGTAATATGCCGAGACGTGCCAATCGTTAGAACCGCGTTTGGAAATCATGTTGAAGCTGGTGGCGCGCGCCATATCCGAGCCGCTGCTCACCTCATTGACCTGAACGGTTTCGAAGAACGCGGGATTGTCGAGTTGGTCGCCGGAGGTGTCGTTGGCCACACCATCCATCGCCCAAGTCTGCTTATTGCGATCGGTTACGCCCGACATGACCAGGTTCCAGCCGTTGCCTTGGATACCCGGCATGGTCGTCATCAGTGCCAATGGGGACGGGTAGACGTCCACCAACGGCCGGTCGATGAACTTCGTCTTGTCGAGCTCGCCCGAAATGGAGCCGTTTTCAGTCTGGATCAACTGGGCCCCGCCCGTGACCGTTACCGATTCGCTGGTGGCCCCCACCTGTAGTGCAACATCGAACCGCCGGGTCAGGCCCGCGTCCAGCAGGACGTCTTCAGCCTGGAAACCGTGAAAGCCCGCGGTTTCGACCTTGATCCGGTAGTGGCCGGGCTTCAGCGCCGGCGCCTCGTAGTTGCCGTTCTCGTCCGTGGTGAGCCTGCGTTCCATGTTCGTGCCCACCTCCTCAATCACCACCTGCGCGTTGGGAACCACCGAACCCGACGGGTCAGTGACCGTGCCGCGAAGTGTCGCCCGATCCGTTTGCGATAGGAGTGTGGACGCCCCAAAGGCGACGAGCAGCAGTACCTTTATATAGTTACGAAGCACGAAGACCCCCTTGATTTATAGTTCGAGATGAGTTTATCTGCAATCCCTTTGGAAGTCAACGCTAAAGTGGGATTTTTTTACAGTGTCCCCGGAGGGCGGTGGCTACTTCCGTTCTTCCAGTTTGTCCGCCAGCGCGGCCTGCTCCGCCGCATGCGCGCCGTCGCCCTGCGCATGGTACAACTCGGCAAGCCTGTGGTGAACGGCGGCCCGGCCCGAGTCCAATGCGAGACATCGCAGGTAAGCCGCAATGGCTTCACGCGGACTGCCCTTGGCGGCATAGGCGCGGCCGAATTCGAAGTGGATGTCGGCCTGCAATTGCTGGTAATAAGGAGAGGTGGAAAATGTCTTGCCTGGCGGCAGCGCCTGGTGCAGCGCCTCCAGCGCCTTCCCGCTGAGTCCCTGGGCATTGAAGAGCTGCGCCAGATTCAGGTAAGATTCCGAGCGTTCCGGGTCCAGCGCGACTGCCTTGCGGCACAGGTCCTCGGCCTCGCGGTATCGTTTTCGCTGGGTATAGAGAGAGCCCAAGGTCAGATAGAGCTCCGGCGCCACAAAAGGCGATCGAATCGAGGCCTCCAGTTCCACCATTGCCTCGTCCTCCTGCTTCAAGTCCATGTACGCTAGCGCCGTGTAGTAGTGCACCGTGTTCATCTTCGGATCGGCTGCCAGCGCCTTCCGGTGCCAACCCAGCGCGGCCTCCGGATTGCCAAGCTTGCGCTCCGCCTCCCCCAATAGCGAGAGGAAGTGCGCCACCCCGGGCCGGGTCCGCAGGGCCTGCTCCAGTTCCCCCTTGGCCTTGTCCGGGCGCCCCGTATCCAGGTACACCTTCGCCAGGTAGAAGCGCGCCCATACCAGACTGGGATCGAGGTCGAGCGCTTGCTGAAGTTCGGCCTTTGCCTCCGCGATCATGCCGGCCGAGCGCAGCGCCAGGTAGGCCTGGCCAAGCAGCATATGGGCCGCGCCCGATTGACCGTCTATGCCCACCGCCTGCTTGCAATCCCTGACCGCCTGTTGAGCCTGGTTGCGCCGCAAGCTCTCCGAGCAGGCCTTCAGCTGGAGCAGCGCTTCAGGGTTTATCGCTTCGGGGTTTATCTGGGGCCAGAAAAGCAGCCACGGCAACCAGGACAGCATGCTCCGATTATGGCAGCACCAATGGTCTATTGAGATGCCCAAATAAGTGCGCGACAGGGAGAGCCTCGCCAGGCTAACGGATCTGAGCATGCCCTGTACCGGCAGATGCGGGGCGGTTGAGACCGGGACTAAGGGCAACGGGCGCCGGTTGGAAAGGGGCAGCGGTGGGAGATGATGGAACGAAGCCAATTTGGGGTGAAGTGGTTTGAGGCGAGGGGCTTAGGAATGGGGGATCCGCAGGTTCGACGACCGGCGCGGGGGCGGGAGCTGGGGTGGCATCGAGGCAATACTGGAGTTTGGAGAACGACTTCGGGTTGCAAGGAGGCGGACTTTCCGAGGGGGTACTTCTCCGGGTCGCGGTATTTGTCCTCATTCTGGTATTGCCACGTTTGGGTTTCGGCGTTGTCGAAGCGGCGGAGGGTCCACTCGCAGCGGATGAGGTCGTCGACGACGAAGCGAGCGTCGGGGGTGGTGGGATGGTAGTGGCGGTAGCACTCTTCGATGAGCTCTTCGAGGTTGGCGCGGTTTTCAAAGGGGAGGACAAGGGATTTGGCGTGGATGCCAGTTTTGAGGCTGTTCAGGGAGGAGACGGCCTTGCCTGTGACAGAGGTGGGGCCGGGAGCTTTCTGGGCGTTGCGGCGGTTGGCTTCTATTTGACGGAGGGTAGACATAAGGAGCTCGCGTGCGAGCTGCGCTCGGATGGACAAGCCGGGGGCTTATCCCACTTTGAGAATAGAGGAGCGATTTCGAGGAATCGGCGGGCAATGACTGTAAGTTAATGGAAGATAGGGGGCGAAGATTCCGGATGTTCGTGTCACTGTTTATCGGCCGAATCGGATTCCAACCGGCAGAGTGGCGCTTCACGGGAGTAGACGCGTGGACCGTGTGAATGAGCCCAAGGGTCCCAGATGGCGACATGGGGGGCGCGTGGGCTCCACTGGTGTAGCGCAAGGTGGCATACTGCGCCGCTAAGCAACGTCTGCCAACGCTTGCAGCATTCTTTCGATCGGGGCGGTCCTTCTGAATAGTTTCTTGGCCAGCGCCAACTGAGTCCGCAGGTTCGGGGAGAACTGGTCGCCTTTCCCAAGTTTCTCGGACTTCAGAAACGCGTTGAGGTCGCGTGTCTTCTGGAACTCAGGTTCAGTGAAAATCGAGTCCTCAGCGCCGGCAGTGAGGTAGTCATCGATGACCTGCACAGCAGCATCTCCAATTGTCGCCATCAGGTCGGCATCCGCTAGCTTGGCGATTGCGGACGAGACCGTCGCGTTGTCACAGGCTCGTTGTTCGTGGAGCAGGAAGTCCTTTAGTAATTCGATGCAGACCATCACGAACAGGAAGCGTGTTTGTCCGCGCGATTGCCTTTCCGCACCGCGCCCAAATTTCTGTTCGCCAGCCAATTTTTGAAGTTGGTAGGCGGCAAAGAGCGAGTCTATGCCAAAGCCGGATTCGTTAACGATTTTATCGAAGAACGACCCTCCTGGCGCGAAGGGTGGGTTTTTCCCGTAGGCAATTCCTGGCTCAACCAGCCATCCTGCCGCATATACCTTTAACAGGTCGAAGGCGTTGACTGCCTCGGTGAAGTGCGGCTCGCTTGTTGGATTCTGTCGTTGGAACGCTCTTTGTGCTTCCCAGGCACCGCGTTGGATCTCCAGATATACCTTGAATTTGGAGTTGAAAGCCGATGCCCATTTACGGAAGTCCGTTTCAAGCGCGATGAAGTCCTTTTCACCTACAGTGTTTTGCGAATTCGTAAAGCGTGTGGTTTGGGTTAGCAATTCCTCACCACCGGCACCCACGACAACGATCTTTGTGACCACGACGCCTTGGTCGAGACGATTCTCCCACGTCTTTTGTGCCTCGGTGGGGGATTGGCCTCCGGAGTTCAGTTTTCTTTGGAGCACCGCCCAAATCGACCTCGTTGTCTGGCACCCGTTAACTATGAAGGGGTTAGTTAGAGTGAGCTCTCCGGGTGTTCCTGACGAGAAGCCCTCAGCAACGATGGTGATTCCGTTGTTGTAAAGTCCGAAGCGTTCGGGAAAGAGCTCAAGTGTCTCCTCGATCCCCTTGTTCACCTTGCGCTTCCTTCCAAGAAACTTCCGGACGTTCTTCTCGTAGAGCACGTCGAGATTGCCGGACCTCTTCTCGTATTCCTTCATGAAAGCGAAGACCTCGCGTAATGGCGTCGCACCTATCAATAGGGTGTCGCTGGAACTGGTAACCGTACTCTTGAGCTTGACCGAAAGTTTTGGGACGCCAGCTTGCTCGTCTGCGCAAACCTTGTTGTAAATCGTTGCAATTGAAAGCGCAGCCGTCTCGAAGCATGCTCCGAACTTCGTTCGACCTAGCGTCCTGACGTTCGCTAAGAAATCGTTCTCTTCTGGCGTCAATTTCCTTGTCGTCGCTAGTACGTATTCAAGTTTGTCCTTCGGGCCCTTGTTCTGGAGAAAATTACGCAAACGCTGAATTAACTCACCCGAGAGGGAAGAGAACGACTGGTTACGGCCTTCCAGTGTCGCAAACAGCTTTTGAGCTTCCACCACAATGGTCACCACACCGGTCAATGCGGAGCCGTACTTGCTCTGGACGATCATCCATGTATCGCCCTCTATACCTTCACTCGGATCGGCCTTGAGAAAAACGGCTGCGTCGATTCCCCCATCCCCTGCTCCGTCGCACAGAATTACTTCGGCGCCGGCATCGTCGACATCGTACAAGTCTCGCAGAATCTTCTGTGCAAACCGATTGCCTAACGCGGTCGTGCTGGGATTGCCCTCGCGTATTTCCTCGAGCCACTGCTGTTCAAATTCTTCAAATGAAACCACGTTATTCAATTTACCCCAATTCGTGCCGGAAAGCTCTTTTGCCATCCTTTTCTCGCCCCTAG
>JANYJN010000804.1 GCA_025358475.1 Candidatus Solibacter sp. | reverse complement strand
GTACTTGCCTCCAAAGGGGACGGCCGGTTTGGCCCGTTCGTTGGTAAGCGGAGCCAGCCGCGTTCCCTTGCCGCCGGCGAGGACAATGCCCAACACGCGTATCCGCATAGGTTCGATGCCCTATTGTTCCAGGGTGCGCGGGGTTCTGGCAAGTACAAAACGACTTTCGGGGGGCGCATCAAGGCAGAATGACAGCGATGTGACAGACCGGATTTGGGGCCGCCAGGGTGGTGGAGCCCGTAGTTCAAGACCTTTGCAATCAGACGCGGACGGGGGAATAGTTGGGCGATCTGGTGCACCATGGCCATCTGGGGGGCCAGGACGGAGCGTGACTTTAGGACTGGCCCATGAAGCGCGCCGAATCGGCCGCACGCAACGCGACGCGTTTCCGGTGGAAGTCCCGCGCTACCGGCGGAGTGATGCCTAAAGTACCGCGGCGGTTCATCCGATAAGACGAGTGTTGCTTACCGTCACATGCTACCAATCATAGGAATCGTCATCGTCCTTGGGGCGATTGCCGCCGGCTACGCGATGGAGCACGGGAGCTTCCGGGTGCTGATGCAGCCGGCCGAACTGGTGATTATTTTCGGCGCGGCGATGGGAACCCTGCTGATCGCCAATCCGCTCCCGACCTTGATCAAAATCGGCCAAGGGCTGGCCGGTGTCTTTAGCGCCAGCAGATTCACGAAGGCGTACTATCTGGAATCGCTCAAGATGCTTTATGAGCTCTTTGCGCTTTCCCGCAAAGCTGGCACGGCAAAACTGGAGGAAGAAGTCGATAACCCGGCCAAGGGAACGGTACTGGTGAAGTACAAGAAGTTCTCCAGTGACCATCACGCGCTGCAATTCCTCTGCGACACGCTGCGCACCGTGGTGTCGGGCGGGGTGGACGCGATGGAGATCGACACCATGATGGAAATGGATCTGGAGGTGCATCACAACGAATCCGCCAAGCCCATCGCCGCGTTGAACACGATGGCGGATGCACTGCCGGGATTGGGCATCGTGGCCGCCGTGCTGGGAGTGGTACTGACCATGGGCGCGCTGGGCGGTCCCAAGGAGGCCATTGGGGAAAAGGTGGCGGCTGCCCTGGTGGGCACGTTTCTGGGCATTCTGCTGTGCTATGGGATTTTTGGGCCGTTGGCTATCGCGATGGGAAGGAATAGTGACGCGGAGTCGGAATACCTGGGCTTTCTGCGCATGGCATCGCTGGGGTTCATCAAGGACCTGAGCCCGATCATGGCGATAGAACTGGCGCGGCGATCCATTCCCAATGAAGTGCGTCCCACCTTTGAGGAAATGGAAGGGACGTGCCGCGGCGGTGGCTCGGCAGCCTCCAAGGCGGCAACCCCGGGCGCGGCAGGCCCTGGGGCGGCAGCATCCAAGGCGGCATAACCCATGGCGCCGCCTCAAACCGAACCCGCTGCGTCTCCTCCTCCGCGGCCCATCTACGTCATCAAAAGGAAAAAAGCGGGTCATGCGGGCCACCACGGTGGCGCCTGGAAAGTGGCCTACGCCGATTTCGTCACCGCCATGATGGCGCTGTTCATCGTGCTGTGGTTGATGAGCGCCGACGAAAAAGTCAAAGAGGCGATCAGCGCTTTCTTCAATAATCCTACCGGGCTGGGCACAGAGATCGGCACTGCCGCCGCGGGCGCGGGCAATTCGATCCAACTGACGAAAGACGACATGGCCAAACTAAAGGAGAAGATGGAGCAGGCGCTCAAGAGCATGCCGAATTTTCGCGACATGAAAGACCACATCGAGATGACCATCACCGCCGACGGTCTGCGCATCGAACTGCTCGAAACCGAGGCCGGTATGTTCTTCGAGTCCGGCCGTCCGTTGCCCTCCGCATCCGGCGCGGAGTTGTTGGCGCGCCTGGCCGAGGAACTGGGCAAGCTGCCCAACAAGCTGCTGATCGAGGGACACACCGATGCCAAGCCCTTCGTGGTCGCCGGGGGCGCCTATTCGAATTGGGAACTTTCCACCGACCGCGCCAACGCGGCTCGCCGGCTGATGGAGGTGCATGGCATCCGTGGGGATCAGGTGGCCCAGGTGCGCGGCTTTGCCGAGCGCCAATTGCGTCATCCGCAAGATCCGGAGAGCCCCTCCAATCGCAGGATCTCGGTGATTGTGCAATATCTCACCCCTCCAGTCGCACCGTCCAAGGCGCCTGCGGAAGCGGGCAAGGCGCCAGCGGAATCGGGTAAGACGCCGGCGGAAGCGGGCAAGGCGCCGGCGGAAGCGGGCAAGGCTCCAGCGGAAGCGGGCAAGGCGGCGGCGGAAGCGGGCAAGGTGGCGGCGGAAGCGGGCAAGGCGGCGGGAGCGGGCAAGGCGGCGGGAGCGGGCAAGGCGGCGGAAGCGGGTAAGGCGGCGGAAGCAGGCAAGGCGGCAGCGGAACCGGGTAAGGCGGCGGCGGAAGCGGGCAAGGTGGCGGCGGAAGCGGGCAAGGCGCCAGCCGACGCTGCCAAGAAGCTGGCCCATTAGCGGGAGAGACTGGCGCGACGGGCCTTCCTCGCCCGCGCGGGTGTTCGCCCGCTTCCTGCCTTCGGATTCTTGCGTACAACGGTTATAATCCATTTGTAAGGGAGGATCACAAATGGCCAAGGACAGAAGCCCGAAGAAGGAAGTCAAGAAGCCCAAGAAAAAGAAGTAACCGGGAGCCGCGTTGTAC
>JANYJN010000782.1 GCA_025358475.1 Candidatus Solibacter sp. | reverse complement strand
GCGCGGCTGGCCGGCCAAATGCCGAAGAAGAGACCGACGCCGACGGAAACCGCCACCCCCGACACCGCCGCCCAAAGCGGCACGGCAGTCGGCAGATTCGGGAAAATCAGCCCGGCGGCGCGCGAGATGCTCCACCCGAGCAGCAGCCCCAGCACTCCGCCCATCACCGTCAGCACCACCGCTTCGGTCAGGAACTGCACCACAATGTCGCTCTTGCGCGCCCCAATCGCCTTGCGCACGCCGATCTCGCGCGTGCGCTCCGTGACGCTCACCAGCATGATGTTCATCACCCCGATGCCGCCCACCAGCAATCCGATGGAACTCAGGATGACCATCACTATCGCCACCGTCGCCGTGACACTGTGAAACTGCTCGATCATCTGTTCGGCCGTGGTGATGGAAAAAGTATCGACTCCGTTGAACGGCACGCGCCGCGCAATCCGCAGCACGGCACGGACTTCGTCCTGCGCCTGCTCGATCATGCCCGGATAGGCAATCACGATCAGCATGTGCTCCTGCACGTTGGGGAACATCTTGCGCATGGTGAAATACGGCACCAGGATGCGTGTGTCGTCCTGGCCGGGCAGCGATGCCGCGGGCCGGTCCATCACCCCCACCACCTCAAGTTCGTGCCCATCCACGTTGATTCTCTTGCCGAGCGGGTCCGCGTTGGCCATCAACTGTTTCTGCACGTCTTCGCCTATCACCACAATGGGCATGTGGTGAGAACTCTCCTGATCGGTGAAGAAGCGGCCGGATTTCATGGTGGTGCCGCCCGCGGCGTAGCCCTCCTCGGTGCCGCCGAGTTGAATGTTGTACAGATCGTTGCCCTTGTATTTCGCGGTATGCAGGCCGCCAGGGGCGAACAGGAAGGGGCTGACGTGAACCACGGCGGGGCAGCGTTCGGCGATGGATCGCGCGTTCTCCAGCGTCAGCGGCTTGCGGCGGCGTTCTTCGCGCGTGGCATTGCCCATGGCGGCGGTCTTGGTGACAATCACCGTGTTGGGCCCGAAACTGCGCAGCAGATTGGTGATGGCGCCATCCAGCCCGGCGATGATAGAGCCCACGCCGATCACGGCGCCGGTACCGATAATCACGCCAAGCACGGTCAGGAACGACCTCATCTTATGCGCGCGTATCGTATCCAACGCCAGGCGCGCTCCCGATAACACCGATTGCGGGCTCATTTCTCCGCCCTCAAGGCTTCGATGGGATCCAACTGCGCCGCCGTATGCGCCGGGTAGATACCGAAGAACAGGCCCACTACCGCCGACAGCGTGACGCCCACCACCACCGCCGTCACCGGCACCGACATGGGCACGGGCGTAAAGGTTCGCACCAGCACCGCAACCACCCACGCAATGATCACACCGATCAGGCCTCCACTGGCCGAGAGCACCGCCGATTCCACCAGGAACTGATTCAGGATGTCGCGTTTGCGGGCGCCGACGGATTTGCGGATGCCTATTTCGTGGGTCCGCTCCGTCACCACGGCCAGCATGATGTTCATGATCACCACTCCGCCGACCACCAGAAATACCGAGACCACGGCCACGGCCGTGGCGGCGATGGCGCCCGTTAACTGGTTCCAGAAATCGAGCAGCGCATCGGAAGTCAGCATGGAAAACGTGTCGTCTTGCTTGGGCCGCAGGTGCCGGTAGGAACGCAGCAGCATGCGCGCTTCTTCCTGCGCTCGCGCCAGATGGTCGTGATCCAGGGCGGTGGCGGCGAAGCCCATCCCGTTGCGCGCTCCCCATATCTTGAAATAGGTATTGATGGGAACGATCAGGAAATTGTCCTGCGACTGGCCGAATATCGAGCCCTTCGCTTTCGCCACGCCGACAATTTCAAACTGCACGCCTTCCGCCGTAATGGTTTGTCCGACCGGGATCGCCCCCACAAAAAACTTGTCCTTGAGATCGTGCCCGATGAACGCCACATTCATGTGGCGATCGTTCTCAGTCTCCGAGAGGAAGCGTCCTTCTTCCGCCTCGATGTTGGTGATCACGCCGATATTGGGCGATGCGCCCTGCAACCCGACGCCTTCGGAAAACTCCGTGCCGCGGCGCACCGTGACACCGCGTCCGGCGCTGATGCCGATCTCTTTGGTCATGGTCAGACGCTGGCGAAGAAACTCGTATTCTTCGCGCGTCAACTGGGGATTGCGCCGCAGCATTTCCATGTATTTCTTGGGGTCGAAGCCCATCATCACGATGCGCTGCACGCGGTACCCGTCGGCCCCCATGCTGGAAACATTCTGCGCGATATAGACATCCATGCCCGAAATCACGCTCATCACCGCGATCAACGTGGTGGTGGCCAGAATGATGCCGAGCAGCGTGAGAAAGCTCCGCAACTTGCTGCCGCGAAGCGAATGGAGGGCACCCTTCACCGCCTCCCAAAATGACGCATGGGAATTCATTGAGACCTTAAGACCGTAGACGATTCGACCGGTGATTTGTTAACAGCCGCACCGATCCACTCCATTATCGCCTCATCCAACCACAGACGGTTCGGCCCGCGCCCGATGAATCCCAGGTGCCCGCCGTGTTCCGTCGCCATGAGCTGGATCCAGGGATTGCCGCGCACCGCCGTCGATTCGTAGGCGGCGAACGGCACGAAGGTATCGTCCTTGGCCTGTATCAGCAGGGCCGGCACGCGCAATCCCGCCAGATAGCCGATGGCGGATTGAGTGCGGTAATAGTTGGCCGCATTGCCGAAGCCGAATGAGGGCGCCGTGAAACGGTCATCCAATTCGAACACGCTGCGTACGCCGGCGAATTCGCGCATCTGGTAGCGTCCCGTGGCGCACAGGCGCTGCCGCATGGCGCGCACCAATCGCGCCTCGTACACGCGGTTGTCGCGCTCCCCGATGCGGCGTGCGCAGGCTGCCAGATCTAGCGGCGCCGACACGGTGCAGACGCCCTGCACGTACTCCCGCGCCGCTTCCCCCATCTCCGCGGCCAGTTTGAGCACTAGGTTCCCGCCCAACGAGAATCCCGTTAAAAATGCCGGCGCGCGCCCTTGATTGCGAAATTCGCGTAGCACCGCCAGCAGATCGCCTGTCAGGCCCGCGTGGTAAAGCGTGGGGCAGAGCCGCTCCGTGCCGCCGCAGGTGCGCATATGAAAACGATGCGCCGCGAAGCCCGCGCGCAGGGCCGCCGCACTCAGGCTGCGGATGTAGCCCGCTTCCCCCGACCCTTCCAGGCCGTGCACCATGAAAATCTCGCCGCGGGCCTCCCCGCGCGGGCGCTGCGAGCACACCAATACCTGCACGTCCGGCTCGGTGCGGTACAGGCGGCGTTCCACGGGAAATTCGGCCGTCAGATCCGGACGCTTCCAGAAATGCGCGGCGATGGTTTGCAGGTGCGGACTGCGCAATAGCGGGTCAAAAGGAACCATGAAGCGGCTAACCTGTAGTATAGAGGACCAACCGTGACAGGGGCGAAAAACACCCCGTGGGGCTTTCCTGGGGCCCCCTCTGGGGACGGACGCCCTCGTCCCGCTGCCCCGGCAACCATATCAGCATCTTGCAGTGTGCCAGCAGGCCGACGGGGGCGTCGGCCGCGGACCGGGGGGTCCGCCCCACCCAGCCCCGCAGTTCACGTGAAGTTTTCCATGAACCACTACTTGGGCGCGATCTTGATCTCCGTCACGTAGTACGCCGGATCGCCCACGATCACGGTGGCCTGGATCCGGTCGCCCACGTGCAACTTCTGGAACTCCGCGTCCGGCTTCACCGGATACTCCATGGTCATCGCCTCCATCCAGTCGCCAATCTTGCCGGCCGCGATAGTGGCCGTGTGGGCCGACGCGTCCAGGGCAGTGATCTGCCCCTGCATGGGATAACGCTTCTCCGGCGCCTTCCGCGCGCACCCGGCCAGCATCATCAGCCACGACACCAATACAACCATGAGAAGTCGCATACCTTCATCCTTGTACAAAATGGCGCCGTCTTACCAGCGCTGGTGAACGGCCGGGCGGATCCTGGCATCGTAGATGCCACGAATCGCGGCCATCGCCGCTTCCGATAGCGGCGGCAGATCGCTGGCCGCGCAATTCTCCCGCACCTGCGAAGGCCGCTTGCCGCCCGGGATGGCGCAGGTCACGGCATCGTGCATCAGAATCCAGCGCAGCGCGAATTGCGCCATGCTCACCCCGGCCGGCAGCAGGCGCCGAATTTCTTCCACCGCGGCGAGACCGGTTTCGAAGTCCACGCCGGAGAAGGTTTCGCCCACATCGAAGGCCTCGCCGTGACGGTTGAACTGGCGGTGGTCGTCCTTGGCGAATTGGGAATCGCGCGTGAACTTGCCGCTCAACATGCCGCTGGCCAGCGGAACCCGCGCCAGAATGCCCACCCGCCTGCGCTGCGCCTGCTCGAAGAACAACTCGGCCGGACGCTGCCGGAAACAGTTGAAAATAAGCTGCACGCTCTGCACATTGGGATATTCGATCGCTTTGAGCGCCTGTTCCACGTTCTCCACGCTCACCCCGTAGTAGCGCAGTTTGCCGGCTTCCACCAGGCGGTCCATTGTGCCGAACAGTTCCGGCCGGTAATAGACCTCCGTCGGCGGGCAGTGCAACTGCACCAGGTCCAGGCAATCGGTGGCCAGGTTCCGCAGGCTGTCCTCGATGAAGCCGGCGAGATTGCTGGCGTTATAGCCATCGGCCGTGTGCGGCGAGAGGCGGCGGCCCGCCTTGGTGGCGACAATGATTTCTTCTTTGCGGTCGCGCTTCAATTGCGCGATGAGGCGCTCGCTGCGCCCCATGCCGTAAACATCGGCCGTGTCGATGAAGTTCACTCCGCAATCGATGGCGGCATTGAGCGCGGCCAGGGATTCGGTGTCGTCCACGGTGCCCCAGGTGCCGCCAATCGCCCACGCCCCGAAACCGATGTCGGAAACCTTCCAGCCCGTACGTCCTAAGTCGCGATAGTTCATCTCTTACAAGATAGCTCGGTTCACGCGGGGGAGTCGCCGATCTGCCCCACCTTCTGCAATTCCAGCACCAGGTCGCCATCGGAATCCACCGAGAAGGCGGGCGCGAACCGCTGGTTCCAGCCGAATTCATCGTAGCGGTAGGAATAGCGCGCCAGCACGGTCTGGCTGAAGGTATCGTCGTATGCCTTAATCAGAATCATCACCTCGGCTTGCAGGCGCTCGAGATCTTCCGCGGTCAAGCCAAACATCGGACTTTCGTTATCGATGGGGTGCACGATGGTCCAGGTGAGCGGCAGGAAGAGCACCTGCTCACGCTCCAGTTTGAGCTGGCGATAACTGCGCGTTGGCTGCCCGTCGTTCGGTTCCACGGTCATCAGCAACACGCGGGCTTCAAGCTCCATCAGGTCGTTCCGCCGCCGGTTCACCACCCGGAATTGCAGGCTCTGCATGTTCTGATACGGCGCCACCAGTAGCTTTTCGCTAAAACCGATTTTTGCCGACGGGCGCGACACCCGGCCGAACAGCAGTCCCGTGGCCAAGGCGAATCCCAATACGCCCACCAGCGATTCCACCGCCGCCACGATGTTACTCTCCAGGCTCTTGGGCGAGATGCTGCCGTACCCCACCGTGCTCAGCGTGTGCGCGCTGAAGAAGAAGGCGTTGAAGAATCGTCCCGCTTCCGTGGATGCATCGGCGCCCAGTAAGTGCCCCGGACCTAGCCCGTAGTAGGCCAACGCGAAGAGCGTATTGACCACCAGGTAGCCCAGAAACAGCACGCCAAAGAACGGGACCCATCCCAAATTGATCAAGTGCAGATAGGGGTGAAAGTCCCGCCACGTGGCGCCCCGGCGCCGGACGTTGAAGGTGCCGTCCTTGTTGATGACCCGCCGCAGGTTGCCGGTGTACTGCTGCGTCAGGCCGGGGTCGAAGGCGGGTTTCTGCATAGGTATGAGATATCATCCAGCCCGCGGCGGATTCGCGCTCAGGCGAGCCAGTGGCGTACCAGGTCTTCGGCACTGCCATTGAGGTCGCAAGCTTCGGTGCGCGTTTCCTGCCCGTTCTCCATATAAGCGGCGACAATGCCGTGGGGAGTTGGGCGGAGTTCCAACCGCCTGTCACGGGCTTCCAGGCGCAACGTGGAACCGAGCCACGCAATGTGTACTTTCGTACGCAAGCTGAAACCCACCCGCGCCGCCTGGGTCAGCAACTCGGCGGTGTATGGGCTCTTCTTGAGCTGTTCGGCGAATGGGGCCACGGCTTGTGACTGGGCGCGTTCGCTCTCTCTGGCGCGGTGCGCGCGCTCCGCGTCGTCCTTGCCCTGCTCGCTCGATTCCAGGCTCTTCAGGTTATTTTCGAGATTGTCGAGAAAACTCATCTCCTTTCACGATACGATAGTCGCGTGTCCGACTTCCGCATTCGCCTCAAGGTACTTAGCCACGGATTGCTCCGTTTGCACAAGGCTCTTCTCGAACTGGAGCGCGCCGCCTACGAACGCGATGTGGCGCCCATCACCACCACGGGACAATACTTAAACTTGGTGCTGGACGACCCGGCATTCCAGTGGCTGCGCGAGCTCTCGGCGTTCATCGTGATGATCGATGAGATGCTGACGCAGAAAGCGCCTCCGGCTACGCAAGAGGACGCGGAGCGGTTGATCGCCGAGGCGCGCGCCCTGCTCTCCCCGGCGGAAGAAGGCATCGGCTTCGCCCGCGCCTATTTCGATATCATGCAGCGCGACGCCGCCGCCATTTTGGCTCATCGCGACATGCTGCAGGTGATGAACGGCCTGTT
>JANYJN010000229.1 GCA_025358475.1 Candidatus Solibacter sp. | reverse complement strand
ATCGAAGAAGCCACCGCCAGGACGTTCGACAAAACCGGCATTGGTACATTACCAGCAGGTCCGGCCGCCCACCCGGGCCCGCAAATTCGGCTGTGAAGCGCGAATCTGGAGGTCATTTATGAATCTTCTACCGTTATTAGTAGTCTGGAGCGTACTTGTTTTGGGTGTGCTGGCGCTATTCGTCTGGCGGCAAGCCGTGGCCAGAAATGAGGACGACAGCTTGCACGTGATGCACGGTGTGATCACGCAGCAGACGTCCCTGGCCCAAAAACTCGATGTCCTCGACAAATGGGGCAAAATAATGACGGTGGTCACCGTCGTGGTGGGCCTTCTGATCGCTGCCGCTTATGTCTATGGGCAGTTCGCAGGAAGGTCTTCCGTCGGAGCCTAGCCGCATGAGGAACCGGGCATTTCACTCCATGGGCCTCAGGCTCGGTTCCGTGTTCTTAGGCCTGTTGGCCGGCGCCGCCAGCGCGCCTTTGTACGCCGCCGCCGAAGCCTCGCCTCCCGAGTGCACGTCCTGCCACGAGCAGGGACAGAAGCTCGCCAAGAGCGCGCACGCCGCGCTCACCTGCGATACCTGCCACGAGTCGCACGAAAAAGTTCCGCACCCCGCCAACATCCCCAAACCGGTCTGCGCCGCCTGCCATGCCGATCAGGCGGGCGATTACGCTATGGGCGTCCACGGCCAGGCGCGCAAGGGGGGCAACGAGGGCGCGCCGGATTGCTCCTTGTGCCACGGCGGGGCACACGAACTGCTGGCCCCGAAATCCCAGGCCTTCCGCGCCGCGGTGCCGGATACCTGCGGCATGTGCCACACCCTGGTAGTGGAGCAATTCCGCGGTAGCGTACACGGCCAGGCTCTGGCCCGCGGCATCACCCAGGCGCCGCTGTGTACCGATTGTCACGGCGAGCACAAGATTCTGAAGCATACCAACGCCGACAGTTCGGTGAATGCCAGCAACATCCGCGACACCTGCGGAAGCTGCCACGGAGATGTCCGCCTGACGCGCAAATTCGGCATGCCCAGCGACCGGCTGGTCAGCTTCGACTCCTCTTTCCACGGTCTGGCCGCCAAGAGTGGGTCGCAGACTGTCGCCAATTGCGCCAGTTGCCACGGCGTGCACGACATCCTGCCCTCAAGCGACGCCAAGAGCATGGTGAACCCGAAAAACCTGCCCAAAACCTGCGGCAAATGTCACGAAGGCGCCGGAACCCGCTTCGCCATCAGCCAGGTCCACGTCGCCCAGGGCGCGGCCGAACCTGAAGCCCTCAAATGGGTGCGCCAGTTTTATCTGCTGATCATCCCCGTGACCATCGGCCTCATGTTGCTTCATCAAGGGGGCGACTGGATCCGCAAAGTGATCCGCCTGCGTTTCCAGAAGCCGCCCCTACACCTCTTGCGCGCCGCCGGGTACACGGGTGACGGCGCGGGCCCCGAGTTCCGAATGCTACCCTTCGAGCGGATCCAGCACGCCGTGCTGGCCCTCTCTTTCCTGACTCTGGTCTGGACCGGCTTCGCCTTGAAATATCCGGATCAGTGGTGGGCGCGCCCGCTGCTCCTGCTGGAAGGGGCGCACTCCATGCGCAGCCTGATCCATCGCGTGGCCGCCGCCGTGTTCATCGGGATTTCGGTGACGCACCTGGTCTCCCTGATCGCCAGTCGCAAGTTGCGCGACCATTGGAAGGAAATGCTGCCGAACACCAACGACCCACGCGAGGCGCTTTCGGGCTTTGCTTATAACCTTGGGCTCGGCGACCACCCGCCTGTGCGATCACCGCACAGCTACATCGAAAAGGCCGAGTATTGGGCCGTAGTGTGGGGCGCCATCGTGATGATCGCCAGCGGCACCCTGCTCTGGGCCAACAATCTCTCCATGAAACTGCTGCCCAAGGCCTGGTTGGATATTTCCACTTCGGTGCATTTCTATGAGGCCGTGCTGGCTACGCTCGCGATCGTGGTGTGGCACTTCTACTCGATCATCTTCGATCCCGATGTCTATCCGCTCAACACCGCATTCTTGACCGGCAAGATGGTCAAGAAACCGGCCGCCTTAATCGAGCATCAGAAACCGCCGGCTCCGGCCGCGGGGGACTAACACACACGCATGACGCTGAATAATCTCTCAAAGGGGGGGCGTGGTTGGTTGTCCCCTCTGATTCACCTTTCGAACAACTGGATCAGTCTGGTGGGAGTGGTGCTGGTCACTACCACCACCATTCTATGGCTGTTCCTCCTGCCCGTCACTCTCAAGGGAGAGACCGAGAATCCCTATCTGGGCATGCTGGCCTTTTTGACGATTCCCGGCCCGTTCTTCGGCGGCCTGATTCTGGTCCCGCTGGGTATGTGGCTGAAGCGAAGACGCGAAGGCCACGCCGGCATTTACCCGCCGGAATTCCCCACCCCCACCTGGAGCAATCCGGAACTGCGCAAGCTGGTTTATTTCATCGGCATTACTACGGTGGCTAACGTGGTGATCGGCAGCCAGGTGGCCTATAGCGCGGTCAACTACATGGATTCGGTGAGCTTCTGCGGCAAGACCTGCCACACCGTGATGGAGCCGGAGTTCACCGCCTATCAGGGTTCCCCGCATTCCCGGGTGGAGTGCGTCAAGTGTCACATTGGCTCGGGAGCGGGCTGGTTTGTCAAAAGCAAGCTTTCCGGCACCAGGCAGTTGCTGGCCGTCACCTTCAAAACCTATCCGCGGCCGATTCCGACGCCGGTGCACAACCTGCGCCCGGCGCGCGACACCTGCGAAAGCTGTCACTGGCCCCAAAAGTATGGGGAGGACCGGGTCCGGGTGATCAACAAGTTCGCCGACGACGAAGCCAACAGCCTCACCAAGACGGTGCTGCTGATGAAAATCGGCGGCGGCAACCACGGCATCGGCATCCACGGCACCCACCTGGGACCGGGCGTCACCATCCGCTACGCGGCCAGCGACGAGCAGCGCCAGAATATCCCGTGGGTGGAATACAGCGGCCCCGGCCGGCGGACCCTTTATGCCACGGCCGACGCCAAACCCAACGGCGGCGGGGCGCCGATCCGCGAGATGGATTGCATCGACTGCCACAACCGTCCTTCGCACAGCTACGACCTGCCTGACCGGGGTATGGACAAAGCCATGGCGGCGGGGCTGATCTCAAACACGCTCCCCTTCGCCAAGAAGAAGGGCCTTGAGATTTTGAAAGGCAACTACCTCAGCCGCGACGAGGCCGGGCGGAAAATTCCGGCTGCTTTCCTCAAGTACTACCAGGACAACTACCCCGCGATCTACGCCCAACGGCAGGGGGAAATCACGGCCTCCGCCAAAGAAGTGCTGGCCGTCTGGAGCCACAACATCTTTCCCGAAATGAAAGTCACCTGGGGCGTTTATCCGATCAACATCGGGCACACGGACTACCCCGGCTGCTACCGCTGCCACGATGGCGGGCACAACGCTCAGGACGGCAAGAGTATCTCGCAAGACTGCAACGCCTGCCATAACCTCCTGGCCGTGGATGAAGCCGCGCCAAAGATCCTCACCGACCTGGGTATAGTGGAGAGCAAGACGAAGTAACATAGAGACAGGGTTGGAAAAGCACCCTCAAGGCTTGGTGGGGCGGACACCCGGGTCCGCGCGGGACGCCCTGGTCCCGCTGCCCCGGCCACGATATCAGCATCTTGCAGGGTGTTAGCAGGCCGACGGGGGCGTCGGCCGCGGACCGGGGGGTCGCCCCACCAAACCAGTCAGTTTTAGCGACAGCGCCCAGGTTTTCCGTGAAATTTCGCGGGCCGAAGGCCCATTCAAACAGGCCAGGAGGCCTGTCCTACTGTATGCGACGGGCTTTCTGCGCGGTTGCCTTGCTGGCGCTGGCCTGCCTTCTGGTGCGGGCGGCGCGCGTCGGTCTGGCTGGCGATACCATCGATCCGGTCGGTAAGATCACCGCTCAGGACGAGGCCTACTACGCGAACTCTGCCATCGCCATGGCGCGCGATGGCGGGTGGCTCACGCCGCGCTTCATGGGGCGCTACGCTCTGTACAAACCACCACTCCTGGTTTGGGCGGCCGCGGTATCCAGCAGGGTTCTGGGCGTTTCGCGATTGGGCCTGCGGCTGCCCGTCGCGATCTTCTCCGCCCTGTCCCTGGGGCTCATCTTCCTATGGGCCGGCGAGTTGGCCGGCTGGCAGGCAGGCGCCGTGGCCGGTGTGCTACTCCTCTCCAATCACCTGTGGAACACGCTGGCCGCGCTCTCCATGACCGACGGCCTGCTGCTCGCCTTCTACATCGCCGCCTTCTATGCCATTTTCTGCGACCCGTGGCTGGAATCGCGCGCGGCGCTCTTCGGCTTTTCGGGCGCCGTGGCTGCCGCCATTCTTACCAAAGGGATCGCAGGTATCCTTCCGCTGGCTGTCCTGGGACTGTATTGGGTGGCCGCCCGCCGTCAGGAGCGCCCGGCTTTCCGGCGCGTCTGTCTGGCCGCGGCTCTGGCGTTGGCGTTGGCCGCTCCCTGGTTCGTCTACCAGTGCGCAGTCCATCCGCGCTGGTTCTGGACGGAGCACTTCGCCATTCAGATCCTCGGTTTCGGCGCCGGCTCGCCGCCTCAGACCTCGCGGGAGAACCGGGCTTTGTTCTACCTGATGCGGTTGGTCGCCACCGACCCGCTGCTGGTGGCCGCCACGGCAGCCGCCATTCCCGCCTTCCTCCGTGACCTGCGGGGGCGCCGGACCGCGCCGGTGCTGCTGGCCGCCTGGATCGCGGTCACGCTTGCCGCCATGCTGACCTGGCAGTATCGCAACGCTTCGTATCTGCTGCCGCTGGTTCCCGCGCTGGCCCTGCTGGCGGCGGCCTGGGGCCCGTTCCGCTCGCGCCAATACGCCCCCTGGATGCTGGTGGTGCTGGCCGCCGGCTTCCTGGTTAAGGGCAACGCTCCCGAACTGCCGTGGGGCCTGGATTACCGTACTAGCACGGTGCAGCACACGGCGCCCATTCTCTCTGCCTACTGTGCCCAGGCACGCGGCAACCAGCTCATCATTCTGGATGTGGCCGACGATCTGTACGCCACGGTGCTGCCCCTGGCGCGCCTGCGCTACGTCACGCTCGCGCCGGTAGCGACACCCGCCGGCCCTTTTACCCAGCACTTCGAGGAGATGGGCATCATGGTGACGGTGGATCAGTTCAACCACCTGGCACGCTACACCCCGGCTTTTCGCGACCGCCTGCGCGAGTGGGGTCTGGATTCCGGCGCCCCGATCGCCACCCTGATCACGGCGCACGGGGCGGCCGATCTCACCGCCCTCGTGCGCGCGCACCCGGAAAGCGATTTCCTGATTTCCGCCGCCTATCGCAACGCCGTGGAATCGGCTCCGCAGGAGTTGATCGGCGCGGCGGCGGACTATTTGCTACTGCTCTCGCGCACCCCGGTAGAGCGCGCGTCGCCGCCGTCGTGGAGCTGCCGGATGTAGGGAAAGCCGAAAACGGTGGGCCCACAGCGGCAAGCCGCCAACAGCGCAGCGCGGAGAGCCCGAAGGGCGACAGATAGTAGCCCACGGCCCACGGCCGTGGGTAGCGGGCGGTCGGCGTCTGCCAGCCCCGGAACGGGGCGAAAGAAGGCACCGGCTCGCCGGTTCTTCCGCCCCGTCCCGGGGCTGAGGCAGGACCGTCGTTCTCCCAGTGCTGGCGCACTGGGCTATTATCTTTCGCCCTACGGGCTGGGCCGCGTGAAAACGGTCGCCGCGCGGACCACCGCCGCCGTGGAGCTGCCGGATGTAGGCAAAGGGGCCGCGCGTCAGGCTTCTTCCGTGCGGCGGGCGTGCCGCGCGGCGCCAGCTTCTGCGCGCGTCGCCGCCGGCGTGGAGCTGCCGGATGCAGGGAAAGGGGCCGCGTCAGGCTTCTTCCGTTCGGCGGGCGTGCCGCGCGGCACGGACCACCGCCGCCGAGCGCAGCCAGCGCGGCGCCAGCTTCTCCAGGATCACCACCAGCTTGTAGACGGCGCCCGGCACCACGAACAGTTTGCCGCGCTCTAACCCGCGCAGGGACGCATCCACCACGTCCTCGGCGCGCATCCACAACCACGCCGGAATCCCCTGACGATTCATCCCCATGGTGTCGTGAAAAGCGGTAACGGTGAACCCGGGACACAGCGCCTGCACGCGCACCGGGGAGCCAGCGCCGCGCAACTCCAGATCGAGCCCCTCGGTGAAGCTGTTCATCCAGGCTTTGGTGGCGCAATAGGCGACGTTGCCGGGACTCTGGCCGAACGCGGCCACCGACGATACATTGATGACGCCGCCGCGGGCGCGCGGCACCATGGCGGCCAGAGCGGCGCGAGTCAACCGCAGGGTGGCCATCACGTGCAGTTGGTGCATGCGTTCCTGCCCGTCCAGCGGGGCCTCCCATAACCAGCCCTTGGTGCCGAAGCCGGCGTTGTTGACCAGTAGCTCCAGTTCCGGCGCGGACGCGATGCGCGCCTCGACGCGGGCCAGGTCTTCCTCCAGCGTCAAGTCGGCCGCGAGGGTCTCCGCGCCGCCCAACTCGCCCGCCAACTGCTGAAGCAAGTCGTGGCGCCTCGCCACCAGAATCAACTGGAAACCGTCGTGCGCCAACCTGCGCGCGAACGCCGCCCCGATGCCACTGGAGGCCCCGGTCACCATCGCTATCCGCCGTGTGTTTTGCATACTGGCTTCAGTGTACGCCTGGCGCCAAAAAAGAGGGCAGACCCGGACCGCCCTGTTCGGGCGGCCCGGGTCTGCCCAGGTTACGCAAGTGGTTGCAGTTTACGTACCCGTTAGAAGTTTACCCTCGCGGAGAAAAAGCTCTGGCGTTCGCCGCCCGTGCCCGACCCGCGTCCGGCGGAGTTCAACGTGCTCGTGATCACGCCAAACGTGTTGGCGTTCGTGACATCGAGGCCAGGGTTGTTGTAGTGCGGAGTGTTGGTCGCACCGAACATCTCCGCCTTGATCTGGATCTTCAACCGCTCACCAAACCGGAAATCGCGAGAGATGCTGGCATCCAGGTTGAACAGGCCAGGCCCTCGAACGCTATTGCGGCCAACGGAACCGAAGCGGATCTGGCTTGCCGGGACCGCGGCGAATGCAGTCGGGTCGAAATAGTGACAGGACATGTCCGTAGGCGGGCAGCTTGTGCTGGCTCCAATTACCGGCGCGGGTCCAGTGCCGCCTATGATCTTCAAGGGTCCAACCTGGTCCGCGCTCTGGAAGTTACCCGGAGCATTCACCTGGGTGCCTCCCCCGGCGATCGTGAATGGGGTCCCGCTCAGCTTGCTGAGCAGCCAGTTCACCTGCCAGCCACCGGCGATCGCGCTCAATACGCCGCTCTTTGCCCACTTCTGTTTGGCTCCGAAAGGCAATTCATAGGCGCCGTATAACGCCAGGTTGTGCGTACGGTCATAGGTCGCAAGCGCTTTGTTGCGGTTCCGATAGGCCGGATACGGCCAGAACAGGAAGCCGCCTTGACCTCCGAATGCGGTTGCCTCCTCCTCATTGTCGGTCCAGTTAATGGCGCGCGAGAAGGTGTAAACGGCGCCGATCGCGGATCGGCCGTGCATCCGCAAAGTCGCCTTGGTTTGCAGCGAATTATACCAGCTCGGTCCATCCGGACACAGGCAGTTGGTGTCGCCCCAGTTCTTGTTGGCCACGGGGAACAGCAAACGGCCCGCGTTGCCGCCATTGATAGACGCTGAGTTGATGTTCTCGTTCGTCAGCAGGCGCACGCCGCGATTGCCGACGTAAGCCGCCTCCCCTACAATACGGCCTAACTCGCGCTGCAGGGAGACGTTGTACGAATGGATGTAACCGCGCTTGAAGTCGAACGGTATGGTGTTACCGGGACCTACATTGTTAGGAACCGGAATCAAGCCTGAACTGACATCTGGTGTCGCCACCGTCGGTATCCCAACCGGGAGGCCCGGATACGGAGCAAGCGTCTCGCCGGTGAGGCTTCCGGCCGGGGCAAACGGGTTAGCGGCGGTGACATCAGTAATGGCACAATGCCGATGAAAAGGGCGCCGGGATGGAACGAACCGTGGCCAAGGGCACCGGCTACACCGGACAGTACCGCCCATTTGTTAGCCCTGTTGGCCGGCAAGACGTTCCGCCGCCCCACGGGCGGATTCGTCGGCGTCTCCAACGTCGGCCTCGATGAAAACTGGTACGGTAACCACCACTCGATGCGGTGCGTGGGCAGGCGATCGGCAGCGGACCACTCGTCGACCACCTGGCCGCCGACCAGGAGGCGGAGGCATCCAGGCGGCGCGGCAGGCGGGCGGGCGCGGCGTGCATCATCGGCTCCATGGCCTATGATGTCACGCTGGACGGCTCCACCTTCCGCACCATGATGGGCATCGATCCGGAACGCGCGGCCACGTGCATGATGGAGCACGGCGCGGACATTGTGGCACTGAATTGCGGCACGGGAATGGATATGGAGCGGGCGCGGCAGGCGGTGCTGCGGTACCGGCGCGTCACCGATTTGCCGGTGATGGCGCAGCCCAACGCGGGGCAGCCCAAGTTGGTGGAGATGAAAGTGATCTACGACGAAACCCCGCCACAGATGGTGCGGGGCGTGGTGCCGCTGCTAGAGGGGGGCGTCAATATTTTGGGCGCCTGCTGCGGTAGTTCGCCGGATCACATCCGCGCGTTCCGCGGCGCGATGGACAAGTTCTTGAGGACCGGAGTCCAACATGAAAACCAAACTGTGTGAAGTGAATCTGGCCGCGCGGGAGAAGTTGCCCGAGCACACCGGCGACAAGAGCGGGATCGGCGTGCACTACGTGGATGCCTATATCAAGCCGATGAATCTGAAGCTGCCGGACGGCACCGCCGTCAGATGCAAGCGGAAGGGGTTGAAAATCGTCCTTGCGGCCGGCGGCAAGAAGGGCGAGGGCCTGTTGCGGCGCGCGGAGTTGGGGCCGGACCCCGTGGTCATGCTGGATGCCGCATTGCAGTAGGCGGCGCGGGCGGCGGGCATCGAACTCACGGTGGAGGACGGGGCGATCTTCGTGGGGCTGTGACTTTTGCACGGTAGCCTCCAACGGGGGTGCCCTCTGGGCCCGGCACCGAGCGGAGCTGCGCGCGTTAGAACCTGTGAAATAATGCAGTTCGCAGGCTGCAACTCGTTTGCATGCAAAGGTGGGGCAGGCGCTTTCGCCTGCCAATTCCGCTTCCTGCGAATATTTCACAGCTTCTTAGACTAGCCAGCGGGTTTCGCGGCCAACCGCACTGCCGCGGCCACTTCCTGGAGTTGGGAGTCGCTCATTTCCGGATAGATCGGCAACGCGAGCACCTCGGCCGCCGCCTGTTCGGCTACCGGGAACGCGCCGCGGGCGTAACCGAGGTCCGCATAGGCGGGTTGCAGATGGATGGGCACGGGATAGTGAATGCCGGTCTGGATCTCGCGCTGCTGCAAGGCGGCGCGCAACGCGTCGCGGTCCGCGGAGCGGATAGTGTAGACGTGGTACACATGGCGGGCCCAGGGCATCACTTCGGGCAAGCGAACGCCGCAACCCGTCAGAAGCTTGCCGTAACGGGCGGCGTGCGCGCGCCGCGCTTCGGTCCACTTCTCCAGATGGCGCAGTTTGACGCGCAGAATGGCGCCCTGCATTCCCTCCATTCGATAGTTATAGCCCCTGACCTGGTGAATGTATTTCCGCTCGGAGCCCCAGTCCCGCAGCAGGCGAATTTGGCGCGCGTATGCCGCGTCATTGGTGACCACGGCTCCGCCTTCTCCGCAGGCCCCGAGGTTCTTCCCCGGGTAAAAACTGAAGCAGCCCATCTCGCCGATGCCGCCCACCCGGCGCCCCTTGTACTCCGCGCCGTGCGATTGCGCCGCGTCCTCGATCACCACCAACCCGTGCCGGCGCGCAATATCCATGATGGGATCCATGTCGGCCGGTTGCCCGAATAGATGCACCGGCAGGATCGCCTTGGTGCGGGGCGTGATGGCGGCCTCGATCCGGTGGACGTCCATATTGAACGAAGCCGGCTCGATATCCACGAAGACGGGCCGGGCGCCGGTATAGACGATAGCGGCGGCGGTGGCCACGAAGGTGAATGGCGAGGTGATCACTTCGTCGTCGGGACCGATGCCGGCGGCGAGCAAGGCAAGATGCAGCGCGCTGGTGCCTGAATTCAGGCCAACCGCTTCGGCGGCGCCGCAATACGCCGCGAACTCCCTCTCAAACGCCGCCACCTCTGGTCCAAGGATGAATTGTGCGTTCTCCAGAACACCGATGACGGCTGCGTCAAGTTCGCTCTTGATGCCGCGATACTGGGCTTTGAGGTCTAAGATTGGAATCATATTTATCGCACTCGCGACTTGTTCCAATTATGGAACGACGGGCTAATCGAGACAATCCCAGCGTTTGCCGCCCGCCCCGATTCTAGCGCTCCCTGAGAAGCGCTGAAATAGTGCGGTTCGCAGGCGAAAGCGCCTGCGCCTCGGCTTTGGCTATTCACTAGATAAAAACCATTTTTGATGTTCCATGTTGTAATCCTGTCTGTTTTGTGATATCTAGTTATATGACTAGATATCGTGCCGAAAGGATACACTATGGGTTTCCCCACTAAAGTCCAGCTC
>JANYJN010000711.1 GCA_025358475.1 Candidatus Solibacter sp. | reverse complement strand
CTGGATCATCACCGTGGCCAATGGTCCAGCACCCTGGAGTTTCAGGCCGTCGATGCCAAAACGGACGTGCAGGCGGTTCGTAACGAGTTACGCACCCCGGGTTACGCGCTGGTGAATCTACGCTCCGGCTATCAATGGAAGTTAGTGGAAAGGGCGAGCATGCGCCTCGATGCCGGTATCGACAACCTTGGGAATAGGAAATATGATTTGCCGCTTGGCGGCCGGTATTGGATCGGCGATAAGACTGGGAATTCATCGGTGCCCGGAATGGGCCGCTCCATCTATGGCGGCCTGACCTTCCAGTTCTGATTGGAAGCCGTGGACCGCCGGTCCCCCTGGTCCCCGCGGAACACCCTGCCCCGCTGCCGGCCCAATGGGGTCGGCACCGTACAGGGCGCCAGCAGGCCGGCGTCGTCGTCGGCCGCGGACCAGGGGGTCCGCGCCACACCGCGCCGAACAATTGCGCTGGCAGCCGGAACCTGTTCTGATAAGAGTTCCCGAGTGCCTGGAGAATCGATGCGCCTCAGTTGGAACGAGATCAGAGCCCGCGCTGCCCGCTTTGCCGAGGAATGGACCGCTGCCCATTACGAACGTGGGGAAAGCCAGACCTTCTACAACGAGTTCTTCGAGGTTTTCGGCGTCACGCGCCGTCGCGTCGCCAGCTTTGAGGAACCCGTCAAGAAGCTTGGTGACGAGCGAGGCTTCATCGACCTGTTTTGGAAGGGCGTGCTCCTGGTTGAGCAGAAGAGCGCCGGCCGGGACCTCGCCCGCGCCAAGGAACAAGCCCTCGCCTACTTCCCCGGCCTCAAGGAGCATGAGCTTCCCCGGTACGTCCTGGTAAGCGATTTCCAAACGTTCGAACTATACGATCTGGAGGACAGCACCCACGTTCGGTTCGCGTTACACCAGCTTCCCGAGCACGTTGAGGATTTCGGTTTCATCCTTGGGGTCCAGAAGCGGACCTTCCGCGATCAGGACCCCGTAAACATCGAAGCTTCGGAAATGATGGGCAAGCTGCACGATGCCCTGAAGGAAGCCGGCTATGAGGGGCACGACCTGGAGCGGTTTCTGGTCCGCCTGGTATTCTGCCTGTTTGCCGACGACACGGGCATCTTCGAGCCCAGAGACATTTTTTCGACACTCATCGCCCAACGAACCAATCCCGATGGAAGCGACACCGGCTTGTGGGTGAGCCAGCTTTTTGAAGTACTGAACACTCCCGCTAAGCAACGGCAGCATAATCTCGACGATGACCTGGCGCAGTTTCCATACGTCAACGGCGACCTCTTCGAGGAGCGCCTGCCGTTCCCATCGTTCAACGCCGCCATGCGCTCTCACCTCATTGATGCCCTGAACTTCACTTGGGACGCCATCTCGCCGGCCATCTTCGGATCGCTCTTCCAATCGGTCATGAACCCGAAGGAGCGCCGGTCCCAGGGCGCCCACTATACGACGGAGCGGAACATTCTGAAGGTCATCGAGCCGCTGTTCCTCGACGAGCTCAGGGATGAATTCAAACGCCTGACCGAGCGCCGCGATGGCGGCCGACGCAAGGCGCTCGAAGCGTTTCATCTGCGACTCTCGACGCTTCGCTTTTTCGACCCGGCTTGCGGCTGTGGAAACTTCCTAATCATCACTTATCGCGAGTTACGGCTTCTCGAAATCGAATTACTGAAGGCGCTGCGCAAGGATGGTCAGCTATCGCTCGACGTGGCCCATATGTCCCGGATCGACGTGGACCAGTTCTTTGGCATCGAACTGGGCGAGTTCCCCGCACGCATTGCGGAAGTCGCGCTGTGGATGATGGACCATCTGATGAATAACAGGCTGTCGCTGGAGTTCGGCGAAAGCTATGTCCGCATCCCCCTGAAGAAATCGCCGCACATCCTTTGCGCCGACGCCCTTGAGATGGACTGGGCCGCGCTGCTCGCTCCAGGCAAATGCTCCTACGTTCTCGGCAATCCGCCTTTCGGCGGCGCCAAGTACCAAAGCGAAAAGCAGCGAGCCCAAGTGCGCCGGGTCGCTCAACTCGGCGGCAGCGGCGGAACCCTCGACTACGTGACGGCGTGGTTCATAAAGGCCGGCGCTTATCTGCGGCAGTCTCACGCCCCCGTCGGATTTGTCGCGACTAATTCGATTACCCAAGGGGAGCAGGTAGCGCAGCTCTGGCCTATCCTCTTTGACCGGTGCGGTCTGGAAATCGGTTTTGCTCACCGTACCTTTGCGTGGGGCAGCGACGCGCGGGGAATGGCCCACGTTCACGTCGTGATCATCGGCTTGACCAGACAGGATCGGGAAGTGCCCCAAAAACGCCTGTTCAGCTATAGTGACATCAAGGGCGATCCCACCGAGAGCCGTCATACAGCTCTCACGCCGTACCTTTTTGACGCTGGCACCGTGGTAAACCGGCACCTCGTCGTTGATGAAACCAATCGTCCCTTATCCAATGTCCCCCACCTCTTTACTGGCTGCCAGCCCATCGATGATGGACAGTACATCTTCAACGCCGCAGAACTGGCCGAGTTCTTGGTTCAAGAACCGAAAGCCAGGAAATACATCCATCCGTTTATAGGGTCGGAGGAGTTTATTAACGGAGGCGAAAGGTGGATTCTAATTCTTGACGGCGAATCTCCGCGGGAGCTGCGCTCCATACCAGCCGTCATGCAGCGAATCGCAGCAGTGCGTAAGTTCCGTTCTAAAAGTCGTAGAACCTCCACGTTGCAACTGGCGCAAACTCCCACTCGATTTCAGGTGACGGTTATTCCAACCTCTCCTTTTTTGGTAATTCCCGAGGTCAGCTCGGAAAGGCGCGCCTACGTGCCGATCGGTTGGCTGAGCCCTCCCACTATCCCAAGCAATCTTGTAAGGGTACTGCTGGGCGCCGATTTGTGGCACTTTGGAGTGCTCACCTCGACCATGCACATGGCATGGCTCCGCCAAATCGGGGGCCGCCTTAAGAGCGACTACCGCTACTCTGTTGGGATCGTATACAACACTTTTCCCTGGCCGGATGCCACGGAGCAGCAACGGGGCAGAATCCGCACACTTGCGCAAGCCGTTCTTGATGCCCGCGCACAGTACCCGCAGTCAACACTCGGCGACCTATACGACATCGATGCCATGCCCCCGCAACTGCGGAAGGCGCACCGGGCTCTTGATGCTGCCGTGGACAAGCTCTACCGTTCCGCGGCATTCATTGGCGACAGCGACCGCGCGGAGCATCTTTTCGGGCTCTATGAAATGCTGATCACACCTCTTGTGGTCGCGGCTGCCGCGCCCAAGGGACGTGGAGGAAGAAGAGTCACGTGAACAAGCCCCGGGAACCCACCTGGAGCATCAACGCTGCGTTCCGCAAGTGTGGACGCGCTGGGTGTGAGGATCGTGAACCGGCGACTCCACCAAGCGGCTGTGTAGCAGTAGGGAGCACTCCGAGTTCCGCTCGGATGCACAAGGAGGCGGAGCCTTATGCCACTCATTCCGCTTGGAGCACTTCGCGCACTTTGGCGGTGAGCGCGGCCTTGGAGAAGGGTTTTTGGATGAAGGGGGCTCCGCGGTCGAATCCGGGGCGCCCCAGAGCCGGGTGCTCGGTGTAACCGGACATGAAGAGCACACGCAGAGTGGGGCGCGAGGCGACGGCCACTTCGGCGACCTGGGCGCCATCGGTTTCCGGGAGCACCATGTCGGTCAGCAGCAGGTCCAACGGGGTAGAGAATTCGCCGCAGATGCGTAGGGCTTCGGATGGCGTAGCGGGGGCAATCACGCGATAGCCGCTCGTTTTCAGCATCGACACCACCAGATGGCGGACGGTCTCATCGTCCTCCACTACGAGGACGGTTTCGCCGCCCTGCTGCGCGGGGATCGAGCCGGAGGCTCCCTTGGGAACCGGCGACGCCAAGTCTGTCGCGCGGGGCAGGTAAATGGAAAACGAGCTGCCATTGCCGGGTTGGCTGGATACCTGGATATGTCCTCCGCTCTGCCTGACGATGCCGTAAACGGTGGAAAGTCCGAGGCCGGTACCGCGGCCGACTTCCTTGGTGGTGAAGAAGGGCTCGAAGATATGGCGCTGGGTTTCTTCGTCCATGCCTTGACCGGTGTCGCCGAGCGAGAGGCGGACGTACTCTCCGTCCGCCAGGCCCAGGGTGAGCGGGGCGCCGCATTCGACGTTGGCGGTTTCGATGGTCAAGACGCCGCCCGACGGCATCGCATCGCGGGCATTGACGGCAAGATTGAGGAGGATCTGGTCCATCTGCCCGGGGTCGGCGAACACGTCCCACAGGCCGGAGGCAAGCTCCGTGTGGATCTGAATGTTCTCTCCCAGCAGGCGGGAAAGCATGCGCTGAGTGCTGGCGACATTGGCGTTCAGGTTGAGGCGGATGGGCTGCAAGATCTGGCGGCGGCTGAAGGCCAGCAACTGGCGGGTGAGCGAAGCGGCGCGCTGCGCGGCCAGCAGAATCTCCTGCGCCGAATCGCGGTGCGCATCCTCGGGAGCCTGGTCGGCTCGAATCATATCGGCATAGCCTTCGATCACTGTCAACAGGTTGTTGAAGTCATGTGCGATGCCGCCGGCCAGTTGTCCCACCGCCTCCAGCTTTTGCGATTGCCGGAGTTCCTCCTCCAGGCGTTTGCGCTCGGT
>JANYJN010000703.1 GCA_025358475.1 Candidatus Solibacter sp. | reverse complement strand
AATTGATACAGGCCCGTCGCCGAAAGACCCCCGAACACAATATTGAGGTAGATGCCATTAAACTGAATGGTCGGTGTGTCTACCAGGCGGGCGGGCCCAGCCAGGACTTGGCCGTTCACCGCAGCCGGATTGGTGGCGCCGAAGCCGTTGCCGTACAGGACAATCAACTCTCCCGGTGCGGCTGGCGTACCGGGCGGCGTGGAAGTAGCCGTGCCGATCAGGGAGCCATTCAAGTGAGTGGCCGCGATGTGCCCAGCGGCGTCGATAAGGAAAAACGAAGGCGCCACGGCCTGAGGCGTCACATTGATCGTGCTGCCGGTTAATGTGCCGTTAGAAACCTGCACCGTGATCTGTCCGGCCGACGGCAAATCGGGCGGCGTTAGCAGATTGATCTGGACCGGGCTGATGTAGATGATGTACGCCGGTTTGCCGTTCAGGGTGACGCTCACGCCATCGAGCGAGGTCGGTAAGGTTTTACCGGTGGTACCGAAATCCGCCGCCGCCCAGGAGCGCTTGGTAGCCGCCAGATTGTTGCCCTTGATGGTGATGTAGGTATTGGCGGATATGCCGGCGGTAGCCTGTGCGGCGTTCACGGCGGTGACCGCGTTGGGGTTCGCCGAGATGCTGCCCAGCAGGCCGTGCGTCTCGCCGCCGGGGCCCGCCGTGAAGTACAGCGTGTCCTTATCGCCGCCGCTGCCGCCATTGCCGAAGACCAGAGCCCACAAACCAGGGATGGCGACATTGTTGCCGCTCGGGTCCTGCAAGGTGCCTGCGAAGGCGCCGGTAGCCGGATCGTAGGCATTGATCATGCCATCGCCGAAATTCCCCACCAGCAGATCGTTGGCGAATTTGCCGAAGGTGGCCGGTGCGATGGCCAGACCCCACGGCGAATTCAACAGACTGCCCGTACCCCCCACCACCAACGATTGCAGCAGTTTCCCCGTGGTATCGAACACGTCAACATAGCCATTGCCGGCGCCTGAAACTTCGTCCGTGTTGTAGACGCCCCGTTTGGCATAAGACACGTAAAGCTTGCCGCCGAGGTTCGCGATGTTGAATGGGGCGAAGCCCGCTGGTATTTTGGAATCGGTGAAGGAACCGCCCGCCAAAGTGACCGGCTTGAACTGGGCATCGAAAACATCGATCGTTCCGGCTTTGAAGTTAGCGGCATAGAGTTGCACCACGGGCGTGGTGACCAGCGCGAGGCCCTTGTAAACCGCGGTGCGCGAATTGTCCATCTCGACGAACGCCTGCGCGGGGTCCGCCCCAAACGCCCAGGCGGAGAGCACGCCATCCTCCGTCACAAAAATGAAACCCGCCGCCACGGCAGCTTTTCCCGGTGCGGTGACAGGGAAGCTCGGAGGCGTGGTAGCGGGGGAGGTGTTGGACACGATACCCGTGCAAACGCCTTTAGGTGTTCCCCCGGCGCCAGGCACAGTGGGCTGCAAAGTGAGATTGGGAGTCCCTAAGGGAGTGGTGTTGGCGGGGTTGACGGCGTAAATGGTCGAGAGGCCCGTACCGGCGTCACACGTCCAGAAAGGACTAGTCGCCGATGCGGCGAGGCCCCACGCGTTGACCAGGCGTGTATCGATAAAATCGGCTGGCGGACTCGTGATTGACGCCGAGTCGGCAACCAGATTGTGTACTAGGTATCCGGTCGCGGCTGGTAACACTTGTGGCGTAAGTGTCAGTAACAAGCAGACAGTTAGTTTCTTCATGGCTTCTCTTAGGATAGCGAAATGCGGCCCCGGGACAGATCCCGGCATACTGGAAGCGTATGATTTTACACGGAAACTGGGTGATTTTACAACCGCTCCTATGGCTGCCCCTGCTGCCTGCCGGCGAAGCGATCAGCCTCGCATTACCAGGTGCCGGACGAGACCGCGGAGATCTCCAATTCCGAAAGCGTTCATGGGTAGGCAATCGGGAACGCTTCAAAAGACGAGCGTTGCACGAGACATCATCTACTTATTCAGGAGGAGTAGCCCAAATATACAGATTGGTCGCAGCTTCCACCAAGCAGAAGTGGAACCACCTGACGGCAGCACTCCTGAAACTTACTGCGCCAGCACGACGCGGCCGGGGGCGGGTTGGGGCGGATGCTCGCCGTTGGTGCTAACGCGCGCGATGATGGCCAGCGCCGCCAGATAGAATAGGCCGCCGAAGATCAGCGTCTGCACTAGCCCGAGATAAATGGCGCAGACCAGCGCGCCTACCGAGCCCATCACGCTGGAAGCGGCGTTCAGCGACCACGCCCAACGGACGCTGGGCGCGTGCCACTCTTCCAGGCGCTTGAGAGCCGTGGGGAACGGCATGCCCATCACGAAGCCGAGCGGCGCGATCAACGCCACCGTCAGCGCCACCTTCAATATCCACGGCAGCCAGACCAGGGAGGAGAGCAGCGAAGAAACGACGATGGCGAGCAGCGCGGTGAGCAGCGCGATCAAACCCAGGGCTTTGATCAGGCGGCCCACGTCGCGGCCCAGTAGGCGGCTGCTGGTGAAACTGCCGATTCCGCTCGATACCAGCATCGAGAAAATCACCACGGTCAGCGCGTACGTCGGGTGTCCCAGGAAAAGCACGAACTTCTGAATCAGGCCGACCTCGATCAGGATGTAGCCCGTGCCGATGAACATGAAGTAGACCAGGAAGCCGCGCACGCCGCGGTGGCTGGGAAGGCGGGCGCCCAGCACCAGGGGCGGCGCCACCAGAATCAGCAGCGTGGCCACCAGGCTGATCGCCATCAGGCAGAACAGCAGGGGCACGGCCGCGTTTATCTTGCTGTCTTCGGCACGGGCGCCCCCTCTCACGAAGGCCCACAGATCGCGCGGCTGCACGGTGTAGAAGAAGAACGGACGGTCGTCGGTTACAGGAGTGATATCGAAGGTGTAGTTGCGCTCATAGGCGGCGGGATTGGGGCTGAGCAGCAGATCGCGGAACTGATTGGGCAACTCGCTGCCGGGATAATAGATGGGCCGCTGGACGCCGGCGGCGAAGATGGCGCGGGCGCGGGCGATATCGGCGGCGCTGAACGGCTGGCGCGCAATCAGCACGGTATCGAGCGCGCCGTATCCCTGGGTGGAACCCTGGCGCGAAACGATGACGTGACGCCACGGCTCTTTTTCGCCGATCTGGCCCAGGGCGTCGATGGCCAGTGAGATGAGGCGCAGCGATTCGCGCGGCGGATCGAAGCCCCACCGGGTGATGGCGAGCACACCATCGTCGGTGAGGTGCAGCAGGTAGTCGCGGAAGGCGTCGCTGGTGTAGAGGTTGTTCTCGGAGAGGGCGAAGGCGCCGGCAGCGGTGGCGGCCCAGGTATCCACCAGGGTGGCTTGCAGCACCTGATACTTTTCGGTGCTGCGGCGTACGAAGCTGCGGCCGTCCTCCACGAAAAGGTGGACCTCGGGGCGCAAGTAAAGGTTGTTGCTGAGCCCGGCAAAGCGCTCGCGCATGATGGTGTCGGCGATGATGCCGTTAATTTCGACGGCAGTGACGTCGGTGCTGCCGCTATAGAGGGCACGAGCCACGTCCCAGCCGCCGCCTGGTCCGATGATGAGGGTTTTGGCGGCGGGGCGGACAGCATAGGGCAGCGCGGGGCCTTGCAGGGTGAGGTTGCGGATGTTGTCCGGGGTGAGGTTGGCGAGATCGAACTTGGCGATCGCGGTGGCGGCGTCGGCATCGATCACGATGCTATGGCTGCCATCGGACTGGCGGACGATGCCAATGCGCGATAGATCGTTCCAGGTGGTGAAGACCTCATTGGGGATGGCCTGCCCTTTGGCGTAGCGGATGGTGAGCACG
>JANYJN010000701.1 GCA_025358475.1 Candidatus Solibacter sp. | reverse complement strand
GTCACCGCGATGCCGCGCGTCAGTGCGATGAGACGGAGCCGCCGTTCGATGGCTCCCAGATACTCACTCAAGCGATCCAAAGGTTTCATACCGCCGCCTCTTTATCAACCGACAGATGTTGATTACCCAGTAAGGATTCGGCCAATGCCAGCAACAGCACAGCCAGCATTACATACCACCATAATGACACCGGCTTCTGTTCGTCGGAGGAAGCACTGCCCGCGCCCGCGGTCCCTTGGGCCGTATTTTGCCACAAAGAAAGACTATCCTGCGTGACCGGCGACAAATCGCTTTCACGCCGGTCGGCATTCACCGCTACCAATTCGTTGCGCCCGTTGGGGCGGCGGATATCGTAGAAGCCGGCCATGGTGAACTGGATGTTCTGCGCCTTGGTGGCCTCATCGAGCGCGAGCGCGCGCTCGCCTTTGGGGTCCAGCACGTCCACCGCGGCGCCTTTTTCCTTGGAATCGCGCAGTTCGGCGAAGCCCCCTACCAGCACGGAGGCTGGCCCCGCGTCGAGGCGCCCCAGGTAGCGCGCCGTCTGTTCGATGAAGGGCACGAAGGAGGCGTGGACGGGAAAATCGTTGGCCACGTTATCGAAGGCGGAAGCGAATGTGAGGACGTGGCCTTCCCCTAACTGAGAATCAATTAGTAGCGGCGTCTGGTCGCTCAATCGGGCCGCCACGCGCGCAGTGCCCGGGGCCACATGGATGGCCTGGTAGAACTTGACGCCTTCCCAGCGGTCGTCTTTCAGAATGGAAGGATGTCCGGCATCGAGCCACGCCGCGGTTTGGAAGCGCTCACCCTCACGGCCGGTGTAGCGCGCCTCCTGGATGGCGTCGCCAGAGACCGGCACCTTGGCGCGGCCCACCGAGAGGTGCCCAAGCGCGATCCACACGCTGCCGCCACCGCGCACATACTCGCGCAAGGCGTTTTCGAAGGTGGGGGGCAGCGTGCCGATATCGCTGAGCACGACGAAGGCGTACTTGCCCGGCATCACGTTGGCCACCTGATCCACGGTGGCCGGATCGATCTCGAAAGCCGATTGGCCGGCGGCATCGAGCGCCGCCTTGAAGAAGAGCAGTCCGCGGCTGCCCGCCGATTCCTGGACGAACAGGGCATGGCGCGGGTCGCTGCGTTCCACCGAAAAATAGAAACTATCGTCGGCCGCCAGGGTGTCGGCGGTATCGATGCGCACTTCGCCCTTATTGCGCCCATAAGGCACATCGAGGGAGAGGAATTCGACGGTGGCGCGGCCATTCTCCGGCACCTCCACCTGTTTGGTTTCGAGGACGCGGCCGTTGAGCACCAGCGACATGGAGCGCGTCGCTTTCTGGTTGGCGAAGCCCGCCACGGTGGCCAGCACGCGCGTCTTTTTGGCGTCGTACACGCGGCGCGGGGCCACTACATTCTCCACCGTGAAGTTGGCCGTTTCCTTGGCGTCGATAGGGTGCGGATTGAGCCGCACGGCGGCAGAGAGGCGCAGATCGTTGAAGTTGGCCGGCCAGCCGCTCTGCTGCATGTCGGAGTAGAGCTCGACGGCGAGGGGCAGTTGCAAGGATTGCGCGATGGAGCGCAGGGAGCGGGAAAGTTCCGCGAAGGAGGTGCGGGTGTCGCCCGGCTCGATGGAATCCACGGCGGCGTTCAAGGAGTTGCGGTCGTCGGTGACTTCGCTCATCACTTGCACGCGGGAGCCGAAGGCCAGCACCTGGGCGCGTTGTCCCACGCGTAAACCGCCGATGGCCGATTTGGCCGCCGACTTGGCCTGCGACAGTCGCGTTCCCGCGCGCATGCTGAGGGAATTGTCCACCGCCAGGACGGTGACTTCGCCAGAGCGCTTGGAAGCCAGCACGGTGCGCCGCATATAAGGATGCGCGAAGGCCACGACGAGGAGCAGCACCAGCAGGGCGCGCGCCGCGAACAGCAGCAGGTAGCGCAGACGGCGGTGCTTGATGGAACTCTGCGTGCGCCTCTCGAAGAACATCAGCGAGCTGAAGGGCAGAGGCGTGGTCTTATGTTTGCGCAACAGGTGCAGCCACACCGGCAGCCCGACCGCCACCGCACCGGCCAGAAACCATGGCGTGAAGAATCCCATCGACTTACAATCGCCCCTTGCGAACTTGCAGATACTCGCGCAGCCCTTCGTCCAGCGGCCGGCCGGTATCCATCAGAAAGTAGTCCATACCAGAGCCGCGGGCTTTCGAACGGAGCGCTTCGATGTGGGCATCCATCTTGTGCCGGTACTCGTTGTGCGCGTACTCCGGCGAGACTTCGAGCGATCTGCTGGTCTCTTCGAGATCGTAGAGGAGGACGGGGTCGCGGAACGCGGGTTGAATCTCTTGTGGGTCCAGCAGATGGAACAGGATGACTTCGTTGCCGTGGTAGCGCAGGGGCTCGACGGTCTTGACGATGACTTCGGGGTCAGCGTAGAAATCTGACATCACGATGACGATGCCGCGGCGATGCAGGTAATTCTGGAAATGGAGGAACGGCTTGGAGAAATCGGTGTGCGTGCCCGGTTCGGCTTTCTCGATGGCGTGGAGCAGGCGGAAGAGCTGTCCCTGGCGGGTGGAAGGCGGGACGTAGTTTTTCACGTCCTCATCGAAGACGATCAGGCCGGCGGCGTCGCGCTGGCCGTGGGCCATGTAGCAGAGCGAGGCGGCGACGAAGCGGGCGTAATCGAGCTTGGTGACGCCGGCGGACCCGAAGCCCATGGAGGCAGAGGTGTCGAGGAGGAGGAGGAGTTGGGAATTGGTCTCTCCGCGATAGCGTTTGAGGAAGCAGCGGTCGGTGCGGGCGAAGACGTTCCAATCGACGTGGCGGAGGTCGTCGCCCTCGGAGTAGGCGCGGTACTCGGCGAACTCCTGGGAGAAGCCGAAGTCCGGGGAGCGGTGTAGGCCCGCTACGAAGCCATCCACCACGGTCTTGGCCACCAGGTCGAGGCTGGAAATGGAGGCGAGGGTGGCGGGGTCGAGGAAGCGCTGTAGCATTAGGTTTGTTTCCCATTCGGCATGCTATTCACCGCAGAGACGCAGAGAACGCAGAGGAAGCGCAGAGAAGACATGAAGATTGGGGTGGCGTTTCGCATCAGCTTGGCCCGGCGTAGTCGTTCACTAGTCTTTTAATGCCGTGCTTCAGAACCAGAACATTGAAGTTAATCAACAGTCCAACCTGCTTATTGGCCGCCTTCAAATATGTCAACAACTGCGCTGAATGGACAGGCAATATCTGCTCGATGGATTTGAGTTCCACCACGACTTCGTCTTCCACGAGTAAATCGATCCTGTAACTACAGCCGATAGTCAGGCCTTTATAACTGAGAGGCACATGGACCTCGCGAGTAAATGAAAGGCCCATCCTACTCAATTCGTGGCAAACGCATTCCTGATATGCCGATTCGAGCAGCCCAGGCCCCAAGTGCCGATGAACCTCAATCGCAGCCGCAATTATCCCGTGCGTGATCTGGTTAAGATCGGTTGCGCTTGCCGCTCTTGCCTTACTTTCCATTTCTCTTCTCTGCGCTTATCTCTGCGATCTCTGCGTCTCTGCGGTGAATAGCATTCCCGACCAACCGTTACTCCCGTGGCGCGGGCTTCCATTCCAATATCTTTTTCAAAATATCGTCCTGCTTTAACCGGTCGCTCTCGGCATGGAAGTTCAGCAAAATTCTGTGCCGCAGTACGGGGATGTAGAGCGCCCGGACGTCCTCGTAGGTGACGTGGTAGCGGCCCTTCATCAACGCCCTCGCTTTGGCCGCGAGTACCAGGAACTGGGCCGCGCGGACGCTGCCCCCGTAGTTCACGTACTTCTTGACGAAGTCGGGGGAGTTTTCGTCGCTGGCGCGGGTCACGCGGACCATATCCACCACATAGCGCGAAACGCTGGCGCCGATGGGCACCATGCGGACCAACTGCTGGAAATCGACGATCTCCTTGGCATTGGTCACCGTATCGGCGGTGCAGACCGCGGTCACCGTAGTCAGATCGACCACCGTCATCTCTTCGTCGGCCGAGAGGTAGTCCAGCACCGTATTGAACAGGAAGCGATCCAACTGCGCTTCGGGCAGCGGGTAGGTGCCTTCCAGCTCGATGGGGTTCTGGGTGGCCAGCACGAAGAACGGATTGGGCAGCGCGTAGACGTTGCCGCGCACCGTGCAATTGCGCTCCTGCATGGCTTCGAGCAGGGCACTCTGCGTCTTGGGCGGTGTGCGATTGATTTCGTCGGCCAGCAGGATGTTGCCGAAGATGGGGCCCTGCACGAACGTCCAGGTGCGGCGTCCGTTGGTGGGGTCTTCCTCGATGATGTCCGTGCCGGTGATGTCGCTGGGCATCAGGTCGGGGGTAAACTGAATGCGTTTGAACACCAGGCCCAGCGTCTGTGCAATGGTGCGCACCAGCAGGGTCTTGGCGGTGCCGGGGAGGCCGGTGATCAGACAGTGGCCGCCCACGAACAGGGCGATCATGACCTGTTCCAAAACCTCCTCCTGGCCCACGATGACGCGGCGCACCTGCGTCACGATCTCGCTTTGCACCTGGCGAAAACGCGCGATGCGCGCTCTCAGAACTTCCGGTTCCAACTGGGTCGCTGTAGACATGTTTTGTCCGTTTCTAGTTCTTGCCTGCGGTAGCGCTCAACTCTAACAACAACTTTTGCGCGGGGCGGAACCCCGGAGCCGCTTCGAGCGCGGCCAACAATTCTTCCTGTGCCTGTGCGTCCTGTTTGGCGGCGTGATAGGCGCGGGCGAGGTCGAAATGCGCCTGCGCGGGGTCCTGCGGATTGCGCGCCACTGCGGCGGTAAATTCGCGGATCGCCCCCTTGACGTCGCCCTGGTCCAGCCACAAGCCCCCCAGGCTTCGATGCACGGCGGCGTCCATCGGATAGATAAAATTCAGGCGATTCAGGGCATCGGCGGCCTCGGCGTTGCGGCCCGCCTCCTGGAGATTCTTCGATAGCAGCTTCAAGGATTCGGGATCGCGCCCACCGATCTTCTCGTAGCGCAGTAACTCCGCGATGGCCCCCGGTTTGTCGCCCTTGGCGAGGTACGCCTTGGCCAGCGCCTCATACACGCTGTGCTCTTCGACGTATTCGGGATACATGTCACGCATGGCCGTGCCTTCCTTGATGACGGCGTCCCAATCCTTGGCGACGGACTTTTCCACCAGCGATTTCATGCCCTTTTTCCACTCGTCGAAATGGTCCACGGAGTTCTTCGTGTCGGCCTCGATGTAGGCCAGGAAGCGCTGGTCGAACTCGGCCGGCTCGATCTTGAGTTCCTTGCGGACCACCGACACGGTATCTTCGCCGGCGCCAAAATCGTGCAGCATCGCCAGCAGCGTATCCCAGCTCCACTTCTGGTTGATGTAATCGCAGATGCGGCCGGCCTGGAAATAGCTGACGACCACCTGCGTGGGCGCTGTGGGATGAACGAAGCCGCGATCCAGCCCGGCGATGGGCAGCAGTTTCTTGTTCTTGAT
>JANYJN010000687.1 GCA_025358475.1 Candidatus Solibacter sp. | reverse complement strand
AGCCCGCTCCGTCGGCGCCGCTGGCGAGAAGCGCTGGGCCGCCCGTTGTTTTGATTGCCACGAGGGCCAGGCTCTCCGGCCCGCCCGGCATGGAAATGCCCGTGCTTTTCAAGGCGGCTGCCGCCACAGTTGCCGTGCTGCCCGACGCGATGATGCAGAACTCGCCCGCCCCAACCTGCTGTACGCGCTCGCGCCGGCGGACCGTCACGCCCGCGGCCGCCAGGGCTTGCTCCAACTCCCGTGCGGCCCACTGAACGGGCGCGGCCGAGGCTACAGGATCCGAGGAATCCAGGACCAGGGAAATGATGCCGCCCTTGCGGACCTGCCCTGATGCGAGTGGTCCGCAGGCAAGGGCGCCGCCCGCCAGACCCGCCTTTAGCAGGAAGTCCCGCCTGTCCATGGAAAGTCGATCGTTCATTAGTCACCTCCGCTGAACGGGTCGGCACGATAACTTCGCTCACGGTACTCGAAGTAATCGAAATCCGCCGGCCGCCGCGTACCCGCCACGTCCTGACAACACATCCCGACAAAGGCGCCCGTGAAATTAGGATTTCCCGGAGGTCCCGCCTCGTCGGAAAGAATACTCGCATCCAACTGCCCGGGCAGCCAGCACCAGTCCTGCGCGTCCACCCGGTAGGCGAAATGCAGGCGCTCGTAGTCCACCTCAACCCGCAGATGCACCGGCACGCCGCTGGGGATGGCGATTGGCGTCGTAAAAACATCCGACTGAAGCTGGTCGGGGAGGCAGGACATGACGCGAATGTGCTTCCCCAACGAGGCATCATGCGAAATGTAGAGGTAGTGAAATTTGCTGCTGTTGTAGTAGCAGACCAGGCCGGCCATCTGCTGGAACCGATCTGGCTCGAAGTCGATCATGGTGCCGGCACTGAAGCAGTGCGTCTGCTGCCGCCGGGCGACCAGGGCTTGGCAAAACAGGCCACCGAGCGTTTCACGGCCATACAGTCGCAAGTGACCGGGACGTTCGGTCAGGCTGAAGAGTTCCGCCGGCCATGGCGAGCGCAGCCACTGGAAGTCCAGGGGAAGTTCCGGCTTGTCGAACCCCTCCCGCGCAGACGACGCGGGGAAAGCGTGGACAGGCAATGCCGGGGCAGCCACCTCCGAGTAAGGAAGTCCCTGGCCGTCCGCCGTGCGCAGCCAGCCATCCGCCGACCACTCCATCCGTTGGATCGCGGTTTCGCGCCCCAGCGTGCAGCGCCCCCGGTTGCGAAGGGGCCGTCCGCAGAGGTGCACCATGTAGGTCTCCCCGGTTTGCGTTTCGACCAGATCGGCATGCCCGGCGCGCTGCAGTTCGATGTCCGGGCGGTGGCGCGCCGTCAAAATGTGCACGTCCGGATGAAGCTCATAGGGCCCGGTCAACATGCGCGAGCGTGCCATGGTGACGGCGTGCCCCCATCCCGTGCCGCCCTCCGCCGTCAGCAGGTAGTAGTAGCCATCGCGCTTGTAGAGATGCGGACCTTCGGTGAAACCGAGCGGCGTGCCATGGAAGATCAACTGGGGTTGCCCGGCCAGTTTGCGTTCTGTGGCGCAGTATTCCTGCAACGCGATTCCTGAAAAACGGTTGCGACCCGGCCGGTGGTCCCACACCATGTTGACCAGATATTTCCGGCCGTCATCGTCATGGAACAGGGAAGGGTCGAAGCCGCTGCTGTTGAGGTAAACCGGATCCGACCACTCGCCATCGATGCGCGGGCTGGTAACCAGATAATTGTGCGTGTCCCGCAGCGACGCACCGGCGCCCCCTCCCTGAGTGGTGCGTCCGTAGCGCTTGACGTCCGTATAGATCAGGTAAAACAGGCCGTCGGCGTAGCTCAGGCATGGCGCCCAGACGCCGCAGGAATCCGGGTCGCCGAGCATGTTGAGCTGGCTGGCGCGGGTCAACGGACGTGTCAGCAGGCGCCAGTGGACCAGATCCCTTGAGTGGTGGATCTGGACTCCCGGGTACCATTCGAATGTCGAGGTAGCGATGTAATAGTCGTCGTCCACGCGAACAATCGAAGGGTCGGGATTGAATCCAGGGAGGATCGGATTGCGGATACGCGAAGCATTGCCGGACATGATCAGTTTCCTTCCAAAGGGTTGCGCTCGCGCACCAGCGACCACAAAAACACGGCGCCAAAAAGGTCGAGTACACCCAGGCAGACAAAGAACGGCGTGTAGCCGACTGTGGCAACCATGCCCCCAATCAGCAGAGAGAAAATAAGCAGGCCTGCATTGCCGAACGTGCCGGCCATCCCGGCTGCCGTTGCGACCTCGTTTTTCCTGAACAAGTCGGACGCCATGGTGATCACGGTCACCGAGAGAGTCTGGTGCGCGAAACCGCCGAGACTGAGCAGCGCGATCGCGGCATAGGGGCTCTTCACGAACCCGACGAACCCGACGCCCAACATCAGGAAAGCGCCCAAAGTGAAGGCAGAGCGCCGGGCGTTGATCAAGCTGAGGCCCACGCGTTTCTGAAGTGTCATGGCCAAGAGACCGCCAAACACGCAGCCGAAATCCGCGGCGAGGAATGGCAGCCACGCAAACATCGCGATCTGGCGCAGGTCCATATGACGGACGCTGCTTAAGTAAAGAGGTAGCCAGAAACTCAGAGTGCCCCAGGTCGGATCGGCGAGAAAACGGGGCAGAGCGATTCCCCAGAAGTTACGCTGCCTGAGGATCTTTGCGACTGACGGGCGCGACCCGTCGCTCTGCAAGTGCTTCTCTTGCCCCGAAGAGATGTAGTTCTTCTCCTCCTCCGAGAGCGCCGGGTGACTGGTGGGCGATTGGTAGAACAACAACCACAGCACCACCCAAACCAAGCCTAGGCTGCCCGTAATCACGAACGCTGCCCGCCAGTTATAGCTCAAGATGGCCCAAGCCACTAATGGGGGAGCAAGCATGGAGCCGGCAGATGCTCCTATGTTGTAGACACCGCCGGCGAGCCCCCGCTCCCTGGCGGGAAACCACTCCGCGGTGGCCTTCATACCGGCCGGGTTCGCCGAGCCCTCGCTGAATCCCAGGAGGCCGCGAAGCCAAGCGAAGGCCTGCCAGCTATTGGCGAAGAAATGCGCCATGTTCACCAGTGACCATGCAATGGCGAAGATAGCAAAACCAATCTTGAGGCCGAGCACGTCCAAGACGTAGCCGCAGACAGGCTGTGCCATGATGGCGGCCTGGAAGGCTCCGACGATCCATGAGTACTGTTGCGTGGTGATGTGCAGGTCTTTGAGTACCGTCGGGGCGGCGACCGCAAGGGTACTGCGTGTCAGGTAATTAATAACCGAACCGAGCATGATCAGGCCGATCATCCACCATCTAAGTCCTCTGATTTTGAGCGTCACCCTATTCCTTTGATGACCGCACGGGAGACACCGGGGTCAGATGCGTCCTCCGAAAGCCCTTTAGCAACAGCGGAGCACAGCCGCGGAATCGAAAACGGTCAACGCCGACTGAAGATGATATCATGGGGCATCCGTCGAGATTAAGACCATGATATCCAGTAGAAACGCGTGTGCGCTTGGCTTCACTATGCTGATTGGGGCCGGAATTGGCCTGTCGCAGACTGACGCCTTAGGCATCTTCACCAACGAGGGGAGCGTCGGACAAACACCCCGTGGATGCAAGGCGGCTTACGACGCCGGAAAAAGCGAATATCGAATTACCGGAGGCGGAGCGAACATATGGAATGACGTCGATGCCTTCTACTTCGTCTGGAAAAGGGTATCGGGTGACCTAACTCTTACGGCCGACGTGCAATGGGCTGGGACGAGCACCGTCGGCCACCGAAAGGCGGCGCTTATGTTCCGGCAGAATCTGGATCCCGGATCGGCG
>JANYJN010000591.1 GCA_025358475.1 Candidatus Solibacter sp. | reverse complement strand
TCGGCGGGCTTGCCGCCGGCTTCCTGGGAAGCGAGGTTGGCCCGCGCTTCGTTCAGTTTGGCCTGGGCGGCGTCGATCTCGGCCTGTAGCGAGGGGTCGGCGATGGCGGCCAGCACGGCGCCCGCGGCCACCGTCTGCCCGTCTTCCACCGGCGCGCGGCTGACTATGCCGCCGGTTTCGGCGCGCACCGCCTGCCAGATGGATGGCTCCACCTTGCCGTTAGTGGGCAGCGTGCTCACCAGCGTCTGGCGCTTCACGCGCGCGAAGCTCACCTTCGGCGGATCGCCTTTGCGCAACACGCCCCACACGATGAGCGCCGCCACACCAGCCAGCAGCGCCAACAGCAGCAATTTTCTCAAACGTTCGGCTCCAAGAACTATCTTAGCTGGAGCGCTTTACGCTGGCGGGTTTGCCGGAGTCCAAAGGCCAAGGGTATTCCCCTCGGGATCGGTGAACCAGGCGAAGCTGCCGTAGTTGGGAATATCCACCCGCGGCACCACCACCTTGCCGCCGAGCTCGCGCACCTTCGCCAGGTGCGCTCCGATATCTTCTACCTCGACGTAGAAGATTGTGTAGTGATGGGGCTCGTGCCCAAGCGCGGTGAAGTGCCCCTGTATGCCGCGCTCGGATCCGGTTTGAATCATCAGGGCCGGGCCCATCGGTGCCGTGCCCCAGTCGAACAGCGAAGCGTAAAACTCGCCCGCCTTGGCGGTGTCCTTGCAGCCGATTTCAAAATGCACAACTGGTTTTGCCATTACGATAGCCTATCACCAGCGGGACGTGCGAACCACGCCCCAGTGGGATAGGGCCGCCGGTCTGTCCATCCGAGCGCGGGTCGGCTATTTCCCCCTCGTCCCCCCACGCCCCACACGGCGTTATCATCGTGTGCATGACGCGACGCGATCTGGCACGCCTCGCCGCGGGAGCCGCGGCGTTCTTCCAACGCCGGAGGGCAACCGCCGCCGCTGCCCCATACACTGGAGCGCTCGACGGATTCGAAAACAAGGTGAACATGTCCGCTTTCGACCCCGTGCTCTACACCTTGAAGGCGCACGACGCGGCGCCGTTGCGCCTCACCTTCCGCGCCACCGACCGCTTGCAGGCCGAAGCCTGGCAGCAGCAACTTCGCCCCAAGATCGCGGAACTGGTAGGCGGCTTCCCCGCGCAACGTGCCGCGCTCCAGCCGCGGACGCTTGAAGTCAAGGACTACCCCGGTTACCGCCGCGAGAAATTCGTCTTTGAGAGCGCGCCCGGCGCCGGTGTCCTGGGTTACCTGCTGACGCCCAAAGCCGGCAAGGCGCCGTTCCCGGCGGTGATCTGCATCCCCGGCCACGGGCGCGGCGTGGACGATATCGTCGGCATCGATGACCAAGGTCGGGACCGCACCGTGAAAGTGGCCTACGAATACGACTACGCCATTCAGGTGGTGGAGCACGGCATGGCGGCGGTTGCCATCGAGCCGATGGGCTTCGGCTGCCGCCGCGACGCCAGATCGAAGGCTCATTCGCTCCAGGCCTCAGCCTGCCAGCCAGTGGCCGGATCCGCCCTGCTGCTGGGCCAGACCCTTATCGGCTGGCGCGTGTACGACATCATGCGCACCATCGATTGGATGGAATCGCGCCCCGAACTCGATCCCAAACGCGTGGGCTGCATGGGCTGCTCGGGAGGCGGCACGGCGACGCTGTTCGCAGCGGCGCTTGACCCGCGAATCCAGGCCGCCCTGGTGAGCAGCTACCTCAATACCTTCCGCGAATGCGTGATGAGCATCTCGCACTGCATCGATAATTACATTCCGGGAATTCTCAACTGGGCGGAGATGTACGATGTGGCCGGGTTGATCTCCCCGCGCCCGCTGTTCGTGGAATCGGGCGAGCGTGACAACATTTTTCCGATCGCCGCCTCCCGGGAGAGTTTCCAGCGGGTGAAGAAGATGTACGAAGTTTTCGGCGTCCCCGGTAATATTGGGCAAGAGGTCTTCGACGGCCCGCACGGCTTCTCCGGCAAGCTGGGTCTGCCGTTCCTGGCAAAGCATCTGGGGTTGTGAGATTGAGTGGGGGGCGCCCTCCTGACGCTACGCGGGCGCGCCTCCTGCCACTTGTTTGATTGCTCCTCGGGACCCAGCGGGATAAGGCGGGACCCTTTGGGTCCGCTTGTCCATCAAGCGCGGCTCGAACTCCTTCTTCGTACTCCGCTCCCTCCGCTCGCGCGGAATCAGTGAATTTCGCTCTTTTCTCCCGCTTGCTTCTTCTCCGCCTCTTCTCCAGGGCCTCCGCGCATCTGCGTCGAATCGGCCCCTATCCCTGTCCGAACCCAGCACCGCCGGGTCGGGGAACGCTTGTCTCGGGGCGGCTACCCCATCCATCCCGCCACGCCCGCTGACGCACGATTTTTATGGCAAACTAGTATCGACTTTGAAAGTCTGAAACTAACTGCCATGATCACTTTTCAGAAAGTTTTATTAGCCGCCGCCTTGACGTCGCTCGCTTCCGCGCAAACCGCCGAGGAACTGGTCAACCGCAATCTACAGGCCAAGGGCGGCGTCGACAAGATCAAGGCCATCCGAAGCCTGCGCGCCACCGGAAAATTGCAGCAGGGGGGGATGACCGCGCAGGTGGGCACGGACTCGATGGCGCCGAACCTGCTCCGCCGGAGCTTCACAATCCAAGGGCTGACGCAGATTCAGGCCTACGACGGAAATACCGGCTGGAAAATCTCTCCCTTCGAGGGCCGCAAGGATCCCGAGCGCCTCGGCGAGGAGGAGCTTCGCGACGTCATGGAGTCCGCCATTTTCCTTGGCCCGCTGGTGGACTACCAGGCGCAAGGCAACCGGATCGAGTATCTCGGCAAAGACCTGATCGATGGCGACGACGTTTACCGTCTCAAGGTGACGCTCAAGAACGGCGACATCTGGTACTACTACCTGGACCCCGAAACGTTCCTCGAAGTACGCATGGAAAAGGTGCGGTTCATTCGCGGAGTGGTGCATGAATCGGTGATCGAGTGCGGGTCATACAAACTGGTGGCGGGTGTGTACATGCCGTTCACCTGCGAAACGGGCAGCAAGCAGAGCCCGGGAAACCGCTCCCAAGTCACTTACGACAAAATTGAGCCGAACGTGACGCTCGATCCCGCCGAGTTTAAGATGCCCGCCGCGGGCAAGGAACTTTAATTATGAGCGCCTTCCGTTTCACCCTCCTGTTCGCCGTCCCCATGCTTTTCGCACAGGCGCCGGTGCGCTTCGATTCGGGCACTATTTCCGGCCTGCCGGCGCGCAACATCGGCTCCGCGCAGATGAGCGGGCGCATCACCGCGCTCGACGCCTTCAACGATGGCGGGCGCCTCACCGTGTTCGCCGCCTCCGCCAGTGGCGGCGTCTGGAAATCGGTAAACGCCGGAACCAGCTTCAAACCGGTATTCGATAACCCGGCCGTGCAATCCATCGGCGCCATCGCCATCGACCCCGGCAATCCCAAAACGGTCTGGGCGGGCACCGGCGAGACCTGGGTGCGCAACAGCGTCTCCATCGGCGATGGCATCTACAAATCCACCGATGGCGGCGAGAACTGGAGCAACGCCGGCCTCCGGGATTCGGAGCGCATCGCCAAGATCCTGATCGACCCCACCGACGGCAATACGGTCTACGCCTGTGCCACCGGGCATCTGTGGGACGACAACAACGAGCGCGGCGTTTATAAGACCGGCGATGGCGGCAAGACGTGGCGCAAAGTTCTGGCCGGCGCCAACGCCTCCACCGGGTGCGGGATGCTCGCCATGAATCCGCAGGCGCCCAAGACGCTCTATGCGTCGCTGTGGGATTTCCGGCGGCAGGGCTGGACCTTCCGCTCCGGCGGCCCCGGCAGTGGGCTGTTCCAATCCACCGATAGCGGCGAGCACTGGACCGAACTCACGCCCGCCAACGCTAAAGGGCTCCCCGAAAAGCCGTACGGCCGGATCGCGCTCGCCGTGGCGCCTGGGAAGCCGCAAACGGTATACGCCACCATCGAGTGCAAAAAGAGCGCGCTATTCCGCTCTGACGATGGCGGACACACCTGGGGGGCGCTCGACGCCAGCCAGTTCCAGGTGTGGCGCCCCTTCTATTTCGCCAACCTGATTGTGGACCCCAAGGACGAAAACAAAGTCTTCAAGGCTGGCGGATCGCTGCTGCTCTCTAGCGACGGAGGGCACAGTTTCGGGACGGTATCCGGCTCCGCTCACGGCGATTTTCACGACGTGTGGATCGACCCCGAACACACCGACACGGTCTTCACCGGCGACGACGGCGGGCTCTGGCGCAGTCACGATGGCGGCCATCGTTGGGAGCACATCATGAGCCTGCCGGTCTCGCAGTTCTATCACGTCAGCGTGGATAACGCGGAGCCGTACCACGTCTATGGCGGGCTACAGGACAACAGTTCCTGGGTAGGCGATTCCTCCTACCCCGGCGGTGTCTCCAATTCGCGGTGGGAGAACATGTTCGGCGGCGACGGTTTCTGGACCTGGGAAGACCCGTCCGACCCCACTTACATTTACGCCGAAGCCCAGGGCGGGGAAATAGGCCGTGTCAATCGCGCAACTCACGAAACCCGCTCCATCAAACCCTACGCGAAATATGGGGAAAAGAAACTGCGCTTTAACTGGAATGCCCCGATTCAGATGAGCCCCAATGAAAAGGGGACCATCTATATCGGCGCCCAGTTGCTCTTCCGCTCGCGCGACCACGGGCAAACCTGGGAACGCATCTCCGGGGACCTGACTACCAACGATCCCGAAAAGCAGAAACAGGAGGAATCGGGCGGCATCACGGTGGATAATTCGGCCGCCGAGATGCACACCACCATCTACTCGATTGCGGAGTCGCCGCTCAATGGCAAGGTGATCTGGGTGGGCACCGACGATGGCAACGTGCAGCTCACCCGCGATGGCGGCAAGACGTGGACCAATGTGGCCGGCAACGTGAAAGGCGCGGGAAGCGCGCCCTGGGTTTCCTGGGTGGAGGCCAGCCGCTTCGCCGAGGGCACGGCTTACGCCGCCTTCGACCGCCACACGTACGGCGACATGAAACCCTACGTCTACAAGACCACCGATTACGGCGCCACGTGGACGGCGCTGCCGGTGCAAGGGGCGGGCGTCCGCGGTTACGCGCACGTCATCAAGGAAGATACGCGCAACCGGGGACTGCTCTTTCTGGGCACCGAATTCGGCCTGTGGATCAGTGTGGATGGCGGGCAGCGCTGGGCGCAGTACAAAGGCACCGGCTTCCCGGCCGTGGCGGTACGCGACGTGGTGGTTCACCCGCGCACCGGCGACCTGGTGCTGGCGACGCACGGACGCGGCATCTGGATTATCGACGACCTCGGGCCATGGCGCGCGCTTACCGGCGATGTGCTCCGCCAGGACGCGGGCTTCCTCCCGGTACCCACGGCGGTGCAATGGATGGAGACCAACGGTGGTTGGGCCGAAGGCGACGCCGCGTTCAGCGGTCCCAGCCGATCCACCGAGGCTTTCATTCCTTATTACCAGCGCTCGCGCCACATCTTTGGCGATCTCAAAATGGAGATTCTCGATGCCCAGGGAAAGCTGGTGGACGAGGTTTCCACGGTCAAGCATCGCGGGGTCAGCCGCGCCACGTGGTCCATGCACCTCAAGCCGCCGCGCGTTCCGCCCGCCGTCACGGCCGCCTTTGGCGCCGCTGTGGGACCGCGCGTGCTACCCGGCGACTACGTGGTTCGCATGACGCGCGGCGACAAGGTGTACACTACGAAACTCACCGTGGCGCTGGACCCGCGCGCGCAATTCACCGTGGCGGACCGTAAAGCGCAGTTTGATCTGGTCAACCAGATTGGCGCGGTGCTGAATCACATGAGCTGGGCAGTGGATGCCATCCTGGGCGTGCGCGATGGGGCGCAGCAGCGCGCCGCGAAACTCCCGGGGACCGACCCTCTGCGGGGTAAACTCACAAAACTCGCCGACGCGGCCGATGGGGTTCGCGGCAAGATTGTCGCCACCAAGGAGGGCGGCGCGATTACGGGCGAAGAGCGGCTGCGCGAGTTTGTGGCGGGTCTCTACGGTGACGTCAGCAGTTACGAAGGGCGCCCCACCGAAGCGCAGACCGTTCGCGCCGGGGCACTGGCGCGGGAGTTGGAGGACGTGATCCGCGAATTCACGGCGCTGACCGATGCGCAGCTTAGCGGAATAAATCGCGAATTGGAGACCAGGCAAGCGCCCCCGCTGGCCGTGATGGCGGAGAAAGACTGGAAATAGCACGGCAAAAGTGCCCCACGCCAGTCCGCAGTGGTACGCTAACTACGATGGTGAAACGCCCCGCGCCCGACCAAGCCGAGACAATGCCCGAACCGGCGGCCAAAGAAATGACAAGTATCCCGGTGGCTGGCATAGGCGGCTCGGCGGGCGGGCTGGAAGTTTTCAAACATCTGCTGTCCGATTTGCCGGCCGACACCGGTTTGGCCATTGTGTTCGTGCAACATCTCGACCCCAAGCACCACAGCCTGCT
>JANYJN010000590.1 GCA_025358475.1 Candidatus Solibacter sp. | reverse complement strand
CCCGGTTGAGTTTCGGGTCCTTCTCCTTGGCCATTTGAAACAGGCGCTCGGCATCCAGATGCTCGCCCGTCTTATCGATCAGTTCGAGCAGTATCTGGCGCTGGCGGGTGAGGCGAACGCCCCGTTGCTTCAACGATCCTTCAATTGAGTCGACAGCCATGGCTTAACGGGAGAACCCCCCAATTCTACCAGCCGCGGCCGCTCCGGCGCCTGTGCGGCCCACGAATTTTCCCCGTTCCCGGTCCGCCCCGTCTTCCCTGCGACTTTCTCTAAGGCTCCCCGGGAATACCCAGGTCGTCATCCAGCGCCGGCACAGGGTGCGGGATCGCGACAGGCGGCGCTGGACATCCATCCAAGCGCCCCGCCGCGGCCGGGTTCCACGAGGGGCGTTTCGAGTAATCATGAGTTAACGGGGATATACCCCTATCTCGGTCTTATCAGACCATGACGGTACTGTCATAGTACCGGCAGACCTCGAATTGAAATTGCATTTGCCTTGTAATGGTACGAGGGGAATACCAGAGTATGCAGGCGCAGGAAATCGTGTATTTCGGAGCGACGCTGTTTCTCGCGCTCGTCGCCCTCAGCATGTGGAAGCACCGCCGGGACGTGGCCGCCGCGAGAGTAAATCGGGGGCTGCGCGGGTACGTCGCCGCGAAGGGCAACGTCGAGCTGCCAGGGGCGGACGAAACGCAGAACAAAACCTGATTCCCAGCTCCTGATTGCCATAGAGAATCCCCTGACTCCCCTTTCCCACACGCTCTCTGCGCTGACGCTTTTCCTGACCCTAATCACCCTCAACCCGTAGTGCCAGCGCCCGTGCAGGTCATCCAGAGACCAGCGCTCCCTAACGGTCGCGGCTCGGATTGGAGTTGCGATGCGCCCTGATCGGCAGCAGTATTCGTTGAGACGCCGCGGGGTTCATGAGCAACTTATGCGACGGCGGCCATGGCTTTCCAGGCGTCTTCATCGTGACCGATGCTCAGCAGTTTGCCGCCGCGCACCAGGGGTAGGCGGAGCAGTTTCGGGTCGCGCTCCATCCGCGTCAGCAGTTCGGCATCGGAGAGCTTGTAGTACTTCAGGCCGGCATCGGTGTATGCTTTGCCATCGCTGGCGAGCAGTCCGGCCAACCCGAAGCGCTGGATGAATCTACCGATCTCACCGGCAGCCATGGGCTTCAGTTTCAGATCGACCATGTGGATGGTGACGCGGCGCTCTTTGAAGAAGCGCTCGGCGGCGCGCGTCGCCGGCGAGTTCTTCAAGCCGAAGATTTGCACACTCAACTGTTTTACAGCCATGTCAGATCTGCGTAGCGCTCCCCGGTGAGGTGCAGGAATAGCGGTTCCAGGGCGCGGAATTCCTGGCCGTTACAGACCACGGCGCCGTCGCGAGAGAGCGCGGTGATATCGCCTTGCCAGACCAGCTTGCCGGGCCGCGTGATGATGGCCACTTGCTGGCAGACGCGCTCCACGGTTTCGAGCACATGGCTGGTGATGAAGACGGTGCGGCCCTGCTCGGTGAAGCGGCGCAGCCATTGCTTCATTAGGGAGACGCCGGCGGGATCGATGCTTTCGAACGGCTCATCGAGGAACAGCACCTCCGGCCGATGGATGACGGCGGCGGCGAAGGCTACGCGCTTACGCATGCCGGTGGAGTACTCGGAGAGCGTCTTGGAAGTGTCGGTAAGTTCCAGCGCCTCCAGCAATTCGGTGACACGCCGGCGGGTGGTGGATTCGTCGAGCCCGAACATGCGCGCCACAAAGGCCAGGAACTCGTGGGCGTAGAGCGGCTCGAAGAGGCCGAGCGTTTCCGGCATGACGCCGATGCGCCGCTTGAGGGCGGCGTTATCGGTGGTGAAGGGCTCCCCGAGCAGTTCCACCTCCCCGGAGGTGGCGTCCAGCAGGCCGGTCATGCAACCGATGGTGGTGCTCTTGCCGGAGCCGTTGGGGCCGAGGAAGCCGAACATGGTGCCGGCGGGCACGGCCAGCGAAAGGTCCTCGACGGCCGGTTTTTGGCCATATTTTTTCACCAGGTTGGTAATGCGAATGGCGTCCATGGGTCAGTTTCTTCCTTCCACAATAGCGAGCAGTTTCTCGCGGCGGGCGACGAACACGGGTCCGGCGGATTTCAGAGTTGCCAGGTAGAATGCGAGTGCCAGGACGGGCAAAGGCAGGAACATCCACCAGGATTCCGGCGATACCAGGGCAGGATGGAACTTGTACAACAGGCGCGGCAGGGAGATCGACACCAGCATGCCGCCGATCAGCAGGATATTGCCGCCTAAGGAATTGTCGTTGCCGAAATTGGTGTTGTAGTCGGCTTTCCGCGGGTTGAACAGCGTCACCCAGATGCCGAGCCCGTTCAACACGAACATCCCGGTAAGGCCGGTGCACAGCAGCATGAGGAGCATGCGCGCATCGAACGCGTAGGGCACGAAGATCATCCAGGCCAACAGGCCGATGGGCAGCACCGAAGCGCCGATGGTGACGGCCGCGTAGCTGGCTGCGCGCAGCGTGGCGGCAGGCTCCGTGGGCAGCAGGAAGTAGCGGCGGAAGGCGCCGCCGACGTAACCGAACTGATTCATGGCGATGATGGAGGTTCCCAGGAAAGTCGCCATCGGAAGAGTGCCCAGAGCGGCGATGAACAGGCTGTGCGGCCCCATCCGCTGGCCGGCCTGCCAGGTAAGAAAGGCTAGTATCGGCAGCGATACCATACACATCGTCCGGGTGCGGCTGTTGCGGCCGTAGAAGCGCAGCCAGTGGCCCACCAGCGGACCCATTTGCGGGCCGAAGAGCGCACCTACGCGGTCGAAGGGGCTGTCCCAGGCGAGCTTGACGGATTCGGCAACCTGGCGTCGCGGCGGGCGATTTTCGAGCCAGACGAGTAGCGCGGCCAGTCCCAGAATCCAGGCGACGATGGTGGCGAGGCCAGAAACGCCCGCGAGGCCGGGGTGGATCATCGCGGCGGCGGCGCCAAATGGGGGCGTGAACTGAAGGCGCCGCACCACGGTATCCATCATGGCGGGGTCGTTCCGGATCAGCGGAGCTACGACGGCGGGCAGGAACGCCAGCGTCATGATCAGCCCCATGAGGACCAGTGGACCGCCCTTGCGCTTCATCATCTGGTCGATGAAGAGGCCGACCACGCGGGCCAGCAGGTAATTGGCGGCGAACAGCAACAGGACGGCGACGAGCCCGAACCAGAAGCTGCCGGCGCCCAGGACATAGAGCCCGACCATGAGCCCGAGTTCCAGGGCGAAGAACAGAAACCAGAAGGGGTCGAGGATGCCGGTGAGGTGGCGCGCGATGCGGCGATCGGGCGCGCCTAGCGGATAGCGGCGAAGTTCGGTTTCCGAGAAGATGGCGCTCATGCCGAAGCCCAGAATATTGGCGGCCAGCACAGCTTCCAGAAACACCGCCGCGAGTACGCCTTGCGCGATCGGCTCCGCCTTGCCACTGCGGACGGCGAGCGTCGCCGCGCCGAATCCGCCCGTGGTCAGCAGCACGATCACCATCACCAGCAGCAGGTAGCCGGCGAGAAAGAGGGCGATGCGCCCGTGGCGCGAGCGCGTCTTGGCCCACAGCAGCTGGTAGCGCAGCTTGACGAGCTCGCCGATGAGAGGGGTGTTCATACGCGGTCTGTTTCCATGGTTTGGAGCACGGCTTCCAGGCGGAGGATTAGGGGGCGGCACTGCTTTTCGAAGCGTTTGCGGCGAACCCAGCGGCTGAGGGCGTAGGCGGCGAATATCATGGCGGTGACGAGCGCGTAAGCAGGCAGAGCGAGGGAAAGTGTCATTTGGGGCTGCATGTTGGCGATCATCAGAGTGCAGCCGATCCAAAAACCGCCCATGGAGATGTAGAACTCGCGGGTTTGCAGGGGATTGCGCTGCGCTTGGAGGCGGGCAATGGCAGACCGTAGGAACTGGACCGACGGGGCGGCGAAGTTCAGGCGGGCAATGGCGCGCTGCGCCCGCCAATCCGAGATCAGGAAAAGGATGGCGCTGAAATCCGCCAGACACGCGCCGAATACGGCGAGCGGGTGGTGGAGCAGCGACAGCAGGAGAATCAACTGGCCGGCAACCACGATCAATTTGCCAAGATAGATCAGGTCATGGCGCCAGCCATAGCGGCGGAAGGCGTCGCTTAATGCCGCGGCCTCGCGTTGCAGCGTCAGCAACAGCTGTTGCCGCTGCCAAAGTTGCTGGAGTTCTTCAAATTGCGCCATGGCATTCCTCCGTCATGCGCTGTTCGAGAGCCTGCTTGATGCGCGAGAGTTTGACGCCCACATAGTTGACGGTGAGGCCGGTGACTTCAGCGATTTCGCGATAGCTGAGGCCTTCGAGCAGGAGGGTCACAATCAGGCGGTCCTGGTCCGGCAGCACGGCGATGGCGCGGCGCAGGGCGTCGAGGCGCTCGCGGTCTTCCAGATTTTGATGCGCCCCGGCCGACTGATCGATCACTTCGGGCAGTGGCTCGCCGCGCCTCCATTTCCGGCGGTAGAGGAGTGCGGTGTTGACCGCGATGCGGTAGAGCCAGGTGCCGGCCTGGGCCTCGCCGCGGAAGTTGGGGAGCGCGTTCCAGACATTGCCCATGATCTCCTGAAAGAGATCTTCCACCTCGCCGGCCCCGTTGAGCCAGGCGAAACAGAGACGCTGGATGGGCGCCTTGTGGCGCTGGAAGAGTTCCTCGAACATCCGCTCGCGCTCGGCGTGATTCATGGCGTCCAATCTATTAGATACAGGTTGGCGCAACTTCTTACAAGCGGGAGAAAAATATCTCAATTCGGGCAACACGGGGAAACATGCCCCCAGGAACGGGGGCATGCCAGCCTGGAAGGCTGCTCCACGGAGCTACGCGGCGGCCTCAGCGGCGTTGAACTTGACGCTAACCAGGCGGCTGACGCCGGGCTCCTGCATGGTGACGCCATATAATGCCTCCGCGGCTTCCATGGTTTTCTTGGAATGGGTGATCACCACGAACTGGGTGTTGACCGACATCTCAGTGATCAGGCGGGTGAGGCGGCCGATGTTGGCCTCATCGAGCGGGGCGTCGACTTCATCCATCACGCAGAAGGGGCTGGGCTGATAGCGGAAGATGGCCATGAGCAGGGCCACGGCGGCCAGCGCCTTCTCGCCGCCAGAGAGCAGGAGGACGTTTTGCAGGCGCTTGCCGGGAGGCGAGCACACGATATCGATGCCGCTATCGGCGAGGTTCTCCGGATCGGTGAGCCGCATCTCGCCAGTGCCGCCGCCGAACAGCGTCTGAAATCCGACGCGGAAGTTGGCGTTGATGGCTTCGAAGGCCTCGGAAAATTTCTGGCGGGAAACCAAGTCGATTTCCTGAATCGCCTTCTCGGTATCGCGGATGGAATCGATCAGGTCCTGGCGCTGGGCGCTCAGGAAATCGTGGCGCTGCTGGGCCTCCTGATACTCCTCCATGGCGGCGGCGTTGACGGCGCCGAGGCCTTCGATACGGGCTCGCACCTCGTTGGCCGTTTGCTCGGCTTCGGCGATGGCATCGCTATCGGGGATGGGGTCGCCAGAGGCGGAGAGGTCCTCCACGGGGCAGCCCAGTTCCTTGCGGCTGGTTTCGTCGAGGTATTTCAACTCGGCTTGTTTACGCACCAGATCGATCTCGATCTGGGAGCGCTTCTCTTGCATTTCGAGCACCGCGGAGCGCAGTCCCTTGAGCTCTTCTTCGTTGGCCCGCAGGGCTTCGCGCATGGCGGCATCCTGGGTAGCCATCTGGTTGACCTGGGCTTCGAGGGTGGTGATTTGGCCGGCCAATAGCGCGGCCTTTTGATCGAGCTCTATATTGTCGGCCAAGAGGCGCGCGCGCTGTTCACCGAGGCGGGAGATTTCGGGCGCGATAGCGTTACGCCGGTTGGTGGTCTCCCGCAACTGCTGCTCCAGGCGGCCCATGGCGGAACGCTCGCCGCGGTAGCGCTCTTCGAGGGCGGCCAGTTCGGCGCGAACCACGGCGTGCTCCTCGACGATGGTGGCCGCCTGGCCTTCAAGCTTCTCCAACTGGGCGCGCTCGCTTTCGAGCGACTGTTCGCTCTCGGCGCGCAGCCGTTCCTTTTCCGCGACGGCAAGGCGATTGCGCTCGCGCTGATCGGCCGATTTTTCGGCGTCGCGGCGCAAACGCTCTAACTCAAGGCGGGCGACGCTGAGGCGGGAATTGGTGCGGGCGAGATCGTCGCCCAGCTTGCGCATTTCGTGATCCAGCGCGACGCGGTCCTTTTCGCGCGACTGCTGCAAGGCGCGGAGGCGCTCGAGCTCGGCTTCGAAGCCGATGATCTCCTGGGTAAGGCCGTCTTGGCGGACCAGCATGTCATCGAGCGCGGATTGCCGCGCCTTGAGCGTCACCGCAAGTTCGCGGGCTTCGCGCTTCATGGCGAGTGGCCCGGCGCCGCTCTTCTTGCCGCCGGTGACGGTCAGGCCGTGATAGCAGGCGCCATCGGTGAGCAGGAAGTAGAGGTGCGGATAGCTCACGGCCAGGCGCTGGGCGGCGGCGCGGTCCTCTGCCAGGAAACACAGGGAGACGCGCGGCATGAGGTCGATAGCGCGGTCCTTGAATCCGTTGGTGAGGCGCAGCGAATCGCTGAGGCGGGCACTAATGCCGGTCTCCGGTCCAATGGCAGGCTCGGGCAGGCGGCCGCGGGGGTGGCCATTGGGCTCCGGGTGGACCAGGAAGGTGGCGCGCCCCTCCAGTTCGGCGCGGATGAAATCGAGGCCGCGCTCGGCCTGCGACCAGTTCTGCACCACGACGTACTCCAACTCTTCGTGGAGGAACTCTTCGGCCGACTTTTCGAACTGCGGGTCCACTTCCACGAAGTCGGCGAGCACGCCGAGGGGCTTGAGGTCATCCGCCTTGCCCTTTTCGAGCGAAGCGAAGAGGCGCTTGACGCTCTCGGTGGTATAGGTGCGATGGGCGAGCACCTGTTCGAGCGATTCCTTGCGGCCGCGAATGTGGCTGACCTCGGTCTTGACGCCGTCCAGCTCGCGGCCCAGTTCGGCGGCGAGGCGGCGGCGGCCGGCGAGATCCTGCTCGGTGCGGCCGCGATCGACAGTGACGGTTTCCAGCTCCATCTGGCGCTGGGCGACGGTCTCGGAAAGCTGCTTGCGTGCCAGGTCGAGCCGGGCGATTTCGGCGGCGGCGACGGTTTCTTCGCGGGTGGCGCGGGCGGTCTCGCGGTCGATGCCGGCGAGGTACTCTTCGATCTGCGCCAGTTGATTTTTGAGGGTGGAGGCTTCGCCGAGGAGGCGGAGAATCACCTGCCGGCCGCTTTCGATAGCGCGCTCGCGCTCGCGGACCTTGAGCTGCAATCCCTCGCGCTGCTGGTTGATCTCTGTCATGCGCTCGCGCGCCGTAGCGATCTGCGCTTCAAGGGCCTCGACGTTTTTCTGGTGGCCGCCGATCTCCTCATCGAGGGCATCGAGGCGCAATCCCAGATCGTGAGTATCCTTTTCGTTCTGCGCGATGCGCTGCTCGATGGATCCGCTTTCCTGAACCTGCGAAGCGAGGCGCCCCCGGGTGCGCTCGGCCTCCACCTGGCATTGGGCCAGTTGGCTGCGCGCTTCGGTAAGCTGGCTGGCAACCTCATAGCAGGCCAACTGCTGGCTTTCGTGCGCCAGTTCGCGCTCCGCCACGTCGCCGCCAAGGGACTTCAGTTCTCCGCCGGCGAGGTTCAGGTCGATGGCCGTCTTGGCCGCATCGCGTTCCAGCAGGCGGTATCTGCCGCCCAGCACGACGCGCAGACGGGTGTCGAGTTCCGTCTTGAGTTCGCCATAGCGCTTGGCCTTGGATGCCTGGCGTTTCAGCGAATTCACCTGCCGGGTGACTTCCTCCAGGATGTCGTAGACGCGCGCCAGATTCTGCTTGGCGCCTTCCAATTTGGCTTCGGCGAGGCGCTTCCTGGTCTTGAACCTGGTAATTCCGGCGGCCTCTTCGATGACGCCTCGGCGGTCCTGGGGCTTAGAACTGAGAATCTGGCCGATGCGCCCCTGCTCGATGATGGCGTAGCTTTCGGGACCCAGTCCGGTACCGATGAACAAATCCTGAATGTCGCGGAGGCGGGCGGCGCGGCCGTCGATGAGGTATTCGCTTTCGCCGGAGCGGTAGAGGCGGCGGGTGATGGTAATTTCGGCGTTCTTGGGAGGGTGGCCGCCTTCCACGGGTTGCAGCTTGTGCGCGGAATTTTCTCGCGCGGCGTTTTCGCGATAGATATCGGGATCGACCAACGTCATGGTGACGTAAGCCATGCCGAGGGGTTTGCGATCGCGCGTGCCGGCGAAGATGACGTCTTCCATACGGGCGCCGCGGAGGCTTTTGGCGGATTGTTCGCCCAGGACCCAGCTTATGGCATCGCTGATGTTGCTTTTACCGCAGCCGTTGGGGCCCACAATGGCGGCGATGCCTTCGCCGTTGAAGCGGAGTTCGGTGCGATCGCAGAAGCTCTTGAATCCCTGTAGTTCGACGCGTTTCAGTTTCAGCAAAGCATTGACCTCGCTTGGCTCGGGGGAGAGTTGTAACTATACTAAACGCGCTTGGCGAAAAAGTAAAGCACCCCCACCACAGCCCTGAGTGTCCCAAGTGACGACACCACAATATCTAGTGTCGCATATCCGCAAAAATTGAGTGGCATGAAAGTTTTCAGGCATCGCGCTCCCCGAGGGAGGGCCAGCGCGGATTGCGTTTCTCCCGGAAGGCGCGAATCCCTTCGCGGAAATCGTCGCCGGCAAACACCTGATTCCGCACGTCGCGGGCGATGGCGCCGGCATCCTGACAGCCGAGCCCTCTGACGCGTTGCACGAAGGCCATCCCCTTTTCGATAGCCGTGGGACTGAATCCAGCCACAGCGCGGGCGATTTCCCAGGCCCGTGCCGGCGCGCCATCGGACACTTCGTGGGCCAGGCCAAATTCGCGTGCCTCGGCTGCGTTGAAGATCCGCCCGGTGAGGGAAAGTTCCAGCGCGCGCCGCTCGCCGACCGCACTGGCGATAGCCCGGTGAACCAGAAAGGGCCAGAGCCCGAGCCGGATTTCGGTCAGGCCGAAACTCGCCTCCGGATCGGCCACCACGATGTGGCAGTTGGCCAGCAGCCCCGCACCTCCCCCGAGGGCCGGGCCCTGGACGCCGGCGATTAGCGGCTTGCCAAGGCGCCCCCCGATGGTGAAGAGTCGCTCGTGGAGGGCATCCATCTCCTCGGAATGGCCGCCCTGTTCGATCTCGGCCAGGTCCATGCCGGCGCAGAAAGCCCTGCCGTTGGCGGCGAGCAGGATGGCGCCCACGGCGGGGTCGCGAGCTGCATCGTCCAGCGCGCCGAGCAGGGCGCGGCAAAGGGCGGCATCCAAGGCGTTGCGCTTGTGGGGGCGATTGAGGGTGAGCCGCAACAGGCGTCCCTCGCGAACGGAAAGCAAATGGTCGGTCATGGTGTGTGGGGCAGGCGGAAGGTCTGGCGGCGCGGAGCACGCCGTTGGCTTGATTATAGTCCCACGGCGCGGCAGTTGGGGAAAGGATGATCGACTGTGACCGAATCACTGCCGGCGGCCTATGGGGCGTCCGAGCTTGGGTCGGAGGGACAAGCGGACCCGAAGGGTTCCCTTATCGTGCTTAGCAGTGGAAGATCACTTGGGCAAGGAGCGCCCGGCAGTCCGCGCGCGTGACGGTGTGTCCACCGCGCGGCAAGCGGCGCGGATCGCCCGGAGGTACTCGTCCCAAGCTGCCAGACGGTGCCGGCAATCAGTGCAACCCCCCAAATGCTCCTCTAATGGGTCGCACGCCGCGGGGGACAACCGTCCCAGGCTGTAGGCTTCCAGGTCATCATCCGTCAAGTGGTAAGTGGCCATTTCTGATGTTCGCGTTCAGTATGCTTCAATAAGGGCACGCATTTCAACTGTAAGGAGTACCTATTGAAGTACCTATTATGGAAGTAGTACCAACCAGCAACTTCGGAAGTACGCCGAAGTCTGGCGCGGCGCGGAAAAGCGGATTCCGGGTGTAGAATGGCGGTACGTAGCACGAAGAACGGCGCAGTATACCCACCCGGGGGGCTAAGATCAAGTAGCAATTAGTGTGTTGCGTCACTTTGGCAACTCACGTGCATGAGCTAAAGACTAACAGGATTATGTCCGAACTAAGATTATGGATGCTCCGATGCCACTAGGAGTTGCTGCGCGCTATTTTGCCGCATTGATGTCGAGACATGCGTTGCCTGGAGCGCGCGGCCCGGCTTGGTCGGACGCATGCTAGCCACACCGTTCATCCGGCGAATGGTGCTGTTGGGCAGTGCGCTTCTACTGATTCTAATCCTCGGCTCTCTTCCCGAGCGGAGCTTCAATCGCGCCCGGGATGCGGAACAACTGGTGACGCACACGCTGCGGGTGCTGAACGCTTCGGGGTCACTGCTCGCCATCATGGAAGGCGCTGAAACCGGCGAACGCGGCTATTTGCTGACCGGTGAGGAGCGCTATCTTCAGCCATACCAATCGGCTCTCTCAAGCTATCGGCAGGCGAGCCAGAATCTGCGCCAGCTCACGGTCAATGACAGCGCACAGCAGGCGCGGATGGACAAGTTGGACCGGCTGGTGGAGACCAAGCTCGCCGGATTGAGCCGTGGCATCGCGCTATACCGGTCGAAGGAACGGGACGCGGCTCTGGCGTTAGTCTTCATGGGTGAAGGCAAACTCGCCATGGACGAAATACGCGGTCTGTCGCACGACATGGAGCAGGAGGAGAAGCGATTACTGATTATCCGCACCCAGGCGGCGGTGGAAGCACAAGACACCCAGTTGAAGTGGATCTTGCGAATCGGCGGCGCCCTGCTGATCATCATGATTGCCGTCGCCGGCGTGATCACGGAGCGCGTAATTGGCGATCACGAACGGGTGGCGGTGGCTCTGAGAACCAGCGAGGAGCGGTTCCGCGCGCTGGCCGATGCGATTCCGCAATTGTGCTGGACGGCGAATGCGGATGGCTGGATCTTCTGGTACAACCAGCGCTGGTACGATTTCACCGGCGCGACGCCGGAGGAGATGGAGGGTTGGGGCTGGCAATCGGTGCATGATCCCGCCACGCTGCCAACGGTGTTAGAGGGCTGGAACAAAGCGATCGCGGCCGGCGAGCCTTTCGAAATGGTGTTTCCGCTGCGCGCCGCCGACGGCGCGTTTCATCCCTTCCTGACGCGAGTGATGCCGGTGCGCGACTCGACCGGCAAGGTGGGGCGCTGGTTCGGCACCAATACGGATATTACCGAGCAACGCCAGATTGAAGAAGCCCTGGCCCAGAACCAGGAGAGGCTGCGGATGGCGCAGCAGGTGGCCCGGATCGGCACATTCGTGTGGAACCTGCAAACCGGCGTGAGCCAATTGACTCCGGAACTGGAGGCAATGTACGGTTTGCCGCCGGGCGGATTTGCGGCGGGCCGCAGGACCTGGCAGGACCTGATCTGTCCGGAAGACCGGGACCAGGGGGTGCGGTACGTGCAGGAGGTCATGGAAACCGGTAGCTTTGAAGCCGAGTGGCGGGTGGTGTGGCCGGACGGCACGACGCGTTGGCTTTTTGGAAGGGCGTGGGTTTCCAAGGACGACACCGGAAAGCCGTTACGTCTGATGGGCGCCAACACCGACGTCACCGAGCGCAAGCTGGCGGAACTGGAGGTAAGCCGGCTGAACGCCGAGTTGGAGCAGCGGGTACGGCAGCGCACGCTGGAACTGGAAGCCTCCAACCGGGAGTTGGAGGCATTCGCGTATTCGGTATCGCACGATTTGCGGGCGCCCCTGCGTGGCATCGACGGATGGAGCCTGGCGCTGCTGGAGGACTATTCCGACTCGCTGGACGGTAGCGGGCGGCAGTATCTGAACCGGGTGCGCGCCGAGACGCAACGGATGGGCACCCTGATCGACGACCTGTTGCAGCTCTCGCGGGTGAGCCGGGGGGAAATGAAGTTGGATCAAGTGGACATCACAGGCCTGGCGAATCTTATTGTCGACCGGTTGCGGGACGCCCAGCCGGAACGCTCCATTGAGTTCACGATTGAGCCGGGGCTGGTGGCTTTCGGCGATGCCCGGCTGCTGGAAATCGCGCTGACCAATCTATTGGGCAACGCGGTGAAATTCACCGGCACGCAAAACCCGGCGTTAATTGAGTTTGGAAAGATCGAGAAGGAAGGTGAGATGGCATTCTACGTTCGCGATAATGGCGCGGGTTTCGACATGGCTTACGCCGGCAATTTGTTTGGCGCGTTTCAGCGCTTGCACAAGGTAACTGAATTCCCGGGAACCGGCATCGGTCTGGCGACGGTTCAACGGATCGTCCGCCGGCACGGTGGCCGGGTGTGGGCCGACGCGCGGGTGAACCGCGGCGCAACCTTTTGTTTTACCCTGGGAGCTGCCTGATGATGAATTCAAAAAGACCGATACTTCTGGTGGAAGACAATCCAAGCGATGCGGAGCTCACCAAGAGAGCGCTTGCCAAGGGCCACATTTCCAATGAGCTGGTGATTGCGGAAGACGGCCAGGAAGCGCTGGACTACCTGCGGGGCGAAGGGGCCTACGCCGGACGCGCCATTTCTGAAACTCCATCGGTGATCCTGCTGGATCTCAAGCTGCCCAAGGTCTCGGGTCTGGAGGTTTTGCGCGCGGTGCGGGCGGACGCGCGGCTGAGGCGGATACCGGTGGTGATCCTGACGTCCTCGAAAGAGGAGGAGGACGTGGGCGCGGGATACGACCTGGGGGTGAACAGCTACGTGCGAAAGCCAGTGGATTTCAAGGAGTTTCAAACTGCTATCGCGAATCTCGGCTTGTACTGGCTGATTCTGAACGAGCCGAATCCTCCGGTGAGATAGAATTGGCAGAGTGGCAAGGGAATTGTTCCGTGGATGAGTGAAATACTTCGGGTTTTGCAGGTGGAGGATTCGGAATCCGACGCCGCGCTGATGGTTCGCATGTTGGAGAAGGCCGGGTACGTGGTGCGTGCCGAACGCGTGGAGGACGGGGAAGCGATGCGGCAAGCCCTGGCCGGTGGGGAGTGGGATGTGGTCATCGCGGACTTTCAGCTTCCCCAATTCGATGCGGGAGGGGCGCTGGAGATGCTGCACGAATCCGGCCGGGATATCCCGTTTATCGTTGTGTCGGGCATGATCGGCGAGGATCGCGCGGTGGAGATGATGCGGGCCGGCGCGCACGATTACGTGTTGAAAGACCGGATCGCGAGGCTGGTTCCGGCGGTGCAGCGAGAGATTCGCGAATGCCAATCCCGCGAGGAGCGCCGGCGGGCGGAAGAGCAGTTGCGGGACAGGGACGAGTGGCTGGCACTGGTCGTCAGCGTGACCCAACTGGGGATGTTCGACTTTTACCCGCAATTGGGAAAGTTGATCTGGTCCGAAGGCGGCAAACGTCATTTCGGGCTGCCTGCCGATGCGGAGGTCTCCTACGAGACGTTTCTTCGCGGCTTGCACCCCGATGACCGGAAGCGTGTCGACGATCAGATTCAAAAAACGTTTGATCGTGGAAGCGCCGGCGAATTTATAACGGATTATCGAACCCTCGGGCTCACAGACAAGTTGGAGCGCTGGCTTGCCGCGCGCGGCAGGGTTTTCTTCGACGCCGAAGGCAAACCCATACGCTTCGTGGGAGTCACGATGGACATTACGGAACGAAAACAACTGGAAGAACAGTTTCGCCAGTCACAAAAACTGGAGGGCGTCGGCAGGTTGGCGGGTGGGGTGGCTCACGACTTCAACAACCTGCTGACCGTGATCACCGGCTTCAGCCACATGACGCTGGCCGGACTTCAGCCATACGATAAACTGCGCGGCGGGATGGAAGAAGTGCTGAAAGCGGCGTTGCGGGCTACCAGCCTGACGGAGCAGCTTCTGGCGTTCAGCCGCCAGCAGCCCAGCCGGACCGAGATCATCGTACTGAACGAGCTGGTGGAGAATGTCCAGAAGATGCTGGGACGGCTGATCGGCGAGGACGTGAACGTGTCGCTCTGCCTGGATGCGGAGGCGGGCACCATCCTCGCCGATACCGTGCAGATCGAGCAAGTGATCCTGAACCTGGTACTCAACGCTAGAGACGCGATGCCGAATGGGGGGAAACTGGCAATCCGGACCGCCCACCAGACCGTCGACGAGCGTTTTGCGGCGGCGCACCTGGATCTGGCTCCGGGTGAGTATTCGGCGCTCACGGTGAGTGACACGGGGACCGGGATATCTCCCGAAGTGAAAGCGCACATCTTTGAACCGTTCTTCACCACCAAGCCACAGGGGAAAGGCACCGGACTGGGGCTTTCGACGGTGTACGGGATCGTGAAGCAATGCGGCGGATGGATTTCGGTATCGAGCGAACTGGGGTGCGGTACGGAATTCCGAATTCTGTTTCCGGCGGTGGAGGCGCCCGCTATTCAGGTGGAGAAGGGCGAACCCGCGGCCCTTCCCGCAGCCACCATGCCACTGGGAACGGAGACCATTCTGCTGGCCGAAGATGAAGAAGGCGTTCGGCGCTTCGTGCAGGAGAGTCTGGAGCGGCGCGGTTATCGGGTGCTCGGTTGCTGCAACGGACGGGAAGCCATTGAGCGGGCGCGGCAGCATACCGGGGCGATCGATCTATTGATCACGGATGCGGTGATGCCGGAGATGGGCGGCGCCGAACTGGCGGCGCAGTTTGCGGATTGCCGTCCGGGCGTTCCGGTGCTGTGCATGTCGGGATATAGCGCGATGGTGTGGCCAGGCGCCGAGGCCGCCGAAGCTAGCTACATGCAGAAGCCTTTTACCCCAGCGGCGCTATTGACGCGGGTGCGAGCGTTGCTGGACCGCGTGGAAGCGTCTCGCGCGGCGGCTTGACGGGTGCTTCGCGGGGAGACCGCGTCTCACCACGGCACCGAAGTGGCGGTGTACTTACACCTTGGCAAACATCGCCCGGTCCGGCGCGAAGGGAAAGTAGGTTACAGCAAAGAGACGTCCGGGCTTCGCTCGGATTTGGACAGGCCAGGAGGCCTGTCCTACATGCTGCTCTGGAAGGTGTAGGCTCCCGATTCCACCTCGAATACGGCCGAGCCGGATTCGCTTCGGACGAACTTGACGCCCTTGACTTCCGCCGGCTTCCGGCCCGATTCGGTGACCGTCGACGCATCCTTCGCCGGTACCCACACGGTGGCCGTCGTATTGGCGGGGACCGTGACCTCTAGCGTGAACTGCCCGTTCTCGCGCTTCCACGAACTGTTGAGCGCTCCATACATGGTCTTGTGCGTGCCGGTGACAAAAGTCAGGTCGCGCGCCGGATAGGGGTGGATGATGGCGTGCTTGAAGCCGGGATTTTCGGGATCCGCGCGGATGCCGGCGAGATACTCGTACATCCAGACCGCCAGATCGCCGATCTGCATCACGTGGTTGCCGGAGTTCATGGCCGGATCGGCGGTATTGCCGTTCCACAGTTCCCAGACGGTGGTAGCGCCCTGCTCCACCATATAGCCCCAACCGGGGTACGTCTTCTGGGTGGCGATCTTGTATGCCAGATCTACCTGCCCGTTGTCGCTCAGCGTGCGCATCAGCCACTGCGCGCCCACCAGGCCAGTGCCGATGTGGCCGTCGCCCTTGCGCTCGATATTGCGCACGAGGGTCTCTACCACGGCCGGGCGGAAATCTTCCGGCACCATGCCGAAGTACAACGGCAGTACGCTTGAGGTCTGGGTGCCGTTATCGTACATACTGCTCTCCAGCTTGAAGAAGCGCCGCTGGAAGACGTCCTTCACGGCGGCGGAGAGGCGGTCGAACTCGGCCGCGTCGGAGGCCTTGTCAAGAATCCGCGCGTAGCGCGACATCTGGCGCAGCAGTTCGTAGTAGTAACTGGTGGCGATCAGGGTCTTATCGGTGACGCGCGCCGGGTCCTTCGAGTGAATCAGCTTCGGGTCCTCCGGCGGCACGCACCAATCGGCGTACTGATCCTTGGAGATGAGGCCGTCCTTGACGAAGGATTTTTCGTACTCGATCCACTTCTTCATGGCGTCGTAGCCGCGGCCGAGCACGCGCTTATCGGCGTACTGGTCATAGAGCATGCCGTGAACGAAGACGATGGTGCCGGGCCAGGTAAGATCGTCGTTATACAGCGGCCAGTAGTTAGGCGAGACGTCGGGAATGCTGCCGTTAGGGTGCTGGGAATCCTCCAGATCGGTCATCCACTTACCGTAGAAGGCGGCCACGTCGAACATGTAACTCTCGCTGCGGCTCACCTGGCCGCGGTCGCCGAGCCAGCCCTGGCGCTCGTCGCGCTGCGGGCAATCGGTGGGGATGCTGCGATAGTTGCCGCGAATGCCCCAGAACATGTTGTGGTGAATCTTATTCAACAGGTCGTTGGAACTGGTGAACTCGCCGGCGCGATCCATGTCGTCGTGCACCACGCGCCCCTCGAGCGCCGCCGCCGTGGGCTCGCCCGGGAATCCCGTGAGCTCCACGTACCGGAAGCCGTGATACGTGAAACGCGGCTCCCATACTTCCGGGCCGCCGCCCTTCAGGGTGTAGACGTCGGTCGCCTTGGCGCCGCGCAGGTTGGCGACGTAAAGCGACCCGTCCGGCTGCAGCGTTTCGGCGTGGCGTAGCGTGACTTGCGTACCCTTGGGACCCTTGACGCGCAGGCGGCACCAGCCGACCATGTTCTGCCCCATATCGTAGATATACACGCCGGGCTTAAGAAGCTTTACGCCGATCGGCTTAAGCGTTTCGGTGACGCGCAGCGGTTCCGCCATCTGCGCCGAGAGGAGGCCAGATGGCGCGCCCACCGCCTGCGCCGCTTCCCATTTAGAATCTTCGAAGCCGGCGCGATTCCAGCCGGCAAGCTCCATGCGCGCATCGTACTGCTCGCCATCGTACTCGTTGTTGGCGCGGATGGGCCCGTTGACGGAGAGCTTCCAGCTTTCGTCGCTGGCCACGCTGAGGTGGCTACCGTCCTGATAGTCCACATTGAGTTGCAGCCTGGCTTTGGGATAGCCGAAATCGCGTGTACTCACCGGGGTATCGATGCGGGGCGCGTAGTAGCGGCCGTTGCCCAGCATGATGCCCATGGCGTTCTTACCCTGCGCCAGTTGCCGGGTGACGTCGTGCGTAACATAGAGCACGTGCTTGTCGTAGTCGGTGAGGCCGGGAGAGAGCACGTGGTCGCCCACCTTGACTCCGTTCAAATACAGTTCGCTGGTGCCCAAGCCGGAGAAATACACGGTGGCGCGGCGTACCCTCTTATCCACAACGAATTCCTTGCGCAGCAGACGCGCCGGCAGGCGGTGCGCCCCGATGAAGCCCGCTTCCTTCCACGGCGCCATGCCGTAGGCGCCAAGCTCTTTGGCTGCCTGCCATGCAGCGTCGGGATAACCCGGCTTCTCCCAACCGGGTTCGACTTTGGCGATGGTGCGCCACTGATTGCCGGATTCGACGATGAGCGGCTCGCCGCTTTCGAACTCGATTTTGACCGCGCCGATCAAGCCGGCGGGAGTGCCGGCACGCTGGTGGGTGGCCTGCGCGGCGATCAGGTTCTCACCGGGATGCACGAGTGCGGTGATGTCGTGATCCTGCGGCAGGAGGGCGTTGGAAGACTCGGCCACCTTCTCGCCGTTGATGTAAACTTCGCAGCGTTCATCGGCCCCGGCCACGGCGATGGCGCGCTTCACCTTGCGTCCCGGGGGCACGGTGAAGGCGGCGCGGAAGTAGCGGTCGCCGGCCGGCGCCTTGGCTTGCGCTTCGGGGGTATCCCAGATCCACTGCGCGCGCACCAGCGCCTGATAGACACTGGCCGGATCCCGATAGACCCCGGCTTCGTCGCGCCCGATCCATTTACCCTGCCAGTCCTGGGCGCGCAGCAGTCCAATGGCAAATTGCGCGTCCGGGCTCCAATCGCCAGCCTGCCCGTCCTGGTCCCAAACCTGGACTTTCCACCAGGCGGCCATGCCGGAGCTGAGCGGCTTGCCGCGATACACAATGTGGATGGAGTCTGGCGACGCCGTTTTCCCGCTGTCCCACAGGTCCCCCGTATTGGCGCGCAGCGCTGCCTCCGACGAGGCGACCAGTATGCGGTACGCCGACTGGCGCAAGCCGCGCGCCCTGGGATCTACCGGGGTGAGCACCCAACTGAGGCGAGGCTCAGTAGCGTCAATTCCCTGCGGATTGACGCGATATTCCGTGCGTAATTGAAGTGGACGGACGGCGACCGCACCGAACATGGTGCAGGCCAGGACGAGCGGGACGGCCAAGCGTTTCATCGTAGGACAGACCTCCTGGCCTGTCGTAGGTCTAGACGCATTTGTAGCACAACGAGAGGAGGACCCGGAGGGTACCCCGGCCCATCCAACTCACGGGCGCACGCCGACGTACCTCATTTATGTTGTTAGTGCGATGGTGGAACTGGCCCGCGCCGAACGCTATTTGCGGAAACACCTTACGCAGGAACCGGAAGCACGCTCGCCCACCATCGCCGTGGCCCATTGGCGCTTGCGACTGGTGCTGGAACAGGAAAACCGCAAAGGCGGAAGCCATTGCGGAATGGCAGTAGGCCGTCAAGTTGGACGCCGACTCGCCGGCCAAGGGGACTGGAGACGCCTGAAGTGCGGCCGGCCCGTCGGCGCGGCATGCACACGCGCGCGGGCTGTTGTATACTTCTTCCAAAGTGAACCCGACCCGACGCAGCCTTTTGGGAATGGCGACTGCTGCCCCGCTCGCCATGGCCGCCCCCGCGCCCGCCGTCAAACTAGGCATCGATCTGTTCAGCCTGCGCTCGCAGAACTGGACCCCATTCCAACTTCTCGACTACAGCGCCAAGCTTGGGGCCAAGGTGGTTCACTTCTCCGAAATCCGCTTCACCGGCGGGCTGGAACCCCAGAATTTGCGGGCCGTGCGGCGGTACGCCGAGGAGCGCGGCATCGAACTGGAGATCGGCATGAAATCGATCTGCCCCACTTCGAAGATGTTCGATGCGGCGGCGGGCACCGCGGAGGAGCAGATCGGCCGCATGCTGGACGCCGCCACGCTGGCGGGTTCGCACATTGTGCGCGCGGTGTTGGGCAGCGCCGAAGACCGCCGGCCGGGGCCCATCGAAAGGCATATCGAGAGCACCGTCAAGGTTCTGCGCAATGTCCGAGCGAAGACCCAGGACCACAACCTGAAGATCGCCATTGAGAACCACGCCGGCGACATGCAGGCGCACGAATTGAAGCAGTTGATCGAAGAATCCGGCAAAGATTTCGTGGGCGCCTGCCTGGATTCGGGCAACCCGTTGTGGACGCTGGAAGACCCGCACGTCACGCTAGAGACGCTGCACCCCTACGTGCTCACCAGTCACGTGCGCGACTCTGCCGTGTGGCGTGTGCCGGAGGGCGCGGCCGTATCGTGGGTGCGCATGGGGCAAGGCAACGTCGCCATAGACGAGTACTGCCGCAGGTACGCGGAGCTCTGTCCCGGACGCGCGCTCTCCCTGGAATCCATCGTCACTAATCCGCGGGTTTTCGCCTTCCGTGATCCCAAGTTTTGGGGAGGGTATCGCGATGTGCCGGCGTGGGCGTTCGCCCGCTTCCTGGAAATTGCCGAACGCGGTACGCCGCACGCCGCCGAACCGCGACCGCCAAATGCGGAGAGCGCCCGGCAGCGCGAGCGCGAAGACCTGGAAGCCAGCATCGAGTACACACGAAAGCTGCTGGGGTTGTAAGTCATGAAGTTACTTCGACGAGACAACCGGGGAAGTGTGGGCCACCTCCGAGCTTCGCTCGGATGCACAAGGCGGAGACTTATGCCACGTAAAGGAGAATCACTCGTATGAATCGACGTCAGTTTATGCGTACCGGGGCCGCGGGCCTCGGAGCCGCCGCACTGGGATTCGCCGGGCAGGCTGGCGGCTCAAAACCGCTACGGGTCGGCCTGATCGGCACTGGATGGTACGGGAAATGCGACCTCTTCCGCCTGATCCAGGTGGCGCCGGTGGAGGTGGTCTCGCTGTGCGACGTGGACCGCCGCATGCTGTCGGAAGCCGCGGACCTGACGAGCCTGCGCCAGGCCTCTCACAAGAAGCCGCGCACTTACAGCGATTACCGCACCATGCTCGCCGAGAAAGATCTGGACATCGTGCTGGTGGGCACACCGGACCACTGGCACGCCCTGCCCATGATCGCCGCCGTCCAAGCCGGCGCGCATGTCTACTGCCAGAAGCCGATCTCAGTGGACGTGGTGGAAGGGCAGGCGATGCTCGCCGCCGCGCGCAAGTACAAACGGGTAGTGCAAATCGGCACACAGAGGCGCAGCACGCCACACTTGATGGAAGCGCGCGAACGCATCGTGCGCGATGGCAAGCTCGGCAAGATCGGGCTGGTGGAAATCTGCTGTTACTACCCCATGCGCAACGAGACCAATCCGCCCGACAGCGCGCCGCCCGGGTATCTGGACTACAACATGTGGACCGGACCGGCGCCGATGCGCCCGTACAACAGCATCGTGCATCCGCTCGGCTGGCGCTCTTTCATGGAGTACGGCAACGGCATCGTAGGCGACATGTGCGTCCACATGTTCGACATGACACGCTGGATGATGGACCTGGGCTGGCCGCGGCGCATCGCTTCGACCGGCGGCATCCTGGTGTCCAAAGGTAGCAAGGCGAACATCACCGACACGCAGTTGGCCACCTTCGACTACGGCGATGTGAAGGTGGTGTGGCAGCACCGTTCGTGGGGCTCAGAACCCGACCCGAAGTATCCCTGGGGCGCCACATTCTATGGGGACAAGGGCACGCTGAAAGCCAGCGTGTATAGTTACGATTTCACGCCCCACGGTAAGACCGAGCCGGCGATCCACAAGGACGTCACTTACGAGTTGGAACAGTATCCCGAGGATAAGACGGAGAAGGCTCTGGAAAAGCACTGCGCGCCGGCGATTCGCGGGCACATGAAAGATATGTTGAACGCCATCGCGACCGGCGGCCGGCCGGTGGCCGATATCGAGCAGGGGCACATCTCCACGGCGAGCTGCATTTTGGCCAACCTCGCGATGAAACTGGGCCGCACACTCGCCTGGGACGAGAAGACGGGGCGCGTGGTTGGGGACGACGAGGCCAACCGCTTGCTGCTGCGCCCCTACCGCAATCCGTGGGTGCATCCCACGCCGGGGAACGTGTGATTGGCCGATCCATCGCGTAACCGGCGATACTCTTCCCCGCCCTGGGCGTGCGGTTGTAAGCCGCCCTGTAAGCAAACTAGTGGTACTGAATATTCCGCATCGTGCAGCTATGTGGCACATCACTGGTATGGTAGAATCAGCGCACGAATGCGGAGGGGAAGCAAATGAAACGCGTAGTCATTCCGGTATTTCTTTTCTATGTGGCATTTTTCTCGCCAAGGGCATCGGCCAGCGTGGCGAGTTTCGTGACCACCGATCAAAACATCACCTTCACCGGCCTGGGCGGCAACGCCCAAGGCGAAGGTGTGAGCCGCGTGACCTGGGGCACCTGCGTGTTCGACGGGTCTAATACCAAGTGCACCGTGACGGCAAACTTCACCGGCCTCGGGGGCGGCGGCACCATCAGTATGGTGCTCACTTACTCGGGGAACGGACCCGCTCCACTTACCGCCACCTCGAGAACTCCGGGCGATAATCTGGTTACCTTCGGTCTTACTAGCGGCTCATTTGTGACAACTCTTGTGGAGAACTCCGGCGGCACGCTGACTTATTACGGCGAAGCGCCCTTTTTCACCTATATCAATCCCACGTGCACTTTGACTGCGCCGCCGTGCGCCGTGGGAACAACCGGGCTTACGACGAACGCTACCATAACGGGACGGGCCAGCGGCGCGTTCGATACGACTCCCGTGATCCGAACCGAATTGGGTGTCATCAGCGCCAGCGCGTTCGGGGCGTACTCCGCGCTCTCGCCGGGGGATTGGATGGAAATCTACGGAACGAATCTTGCCACGGTCTTCTCCCAGACATGGGCCGGCACCGATTTCAAGGGTAACCTGGCGCCCACCGCGCTCGGGGGGACTACGGTGACCATCGGCGGCCTGCCCGCCTATATCGATTACGTCAGTCCGGGGCAGGTGAATGCGCAAGTGCCATCCGGCATCGCCGTCGGGCCGCAGCCGGTCGTGGTCACCACGTTGGGTGGGTCGAGCCTGCCATACACGATCAGGGTGAACCCCGTGGAGCCTGGCCTGCTCGCGCCGGGTGTGTTCAAACTTCCGGCGGGACAGTACGTCGCCGCGCTTTTTCCGGACGGAGTTACCTTTGTGCTCCCTCCAATGGCCGGTGTGCCAACGGCGCGCGCGAAGCCCGGCGACACCATAATTCTATATGGCGTGGGCTTCGGACCGGTGACGCCGGATAGCCCCGCGGGCCAAATCGTAACTCTAACTAACCAGCTGCAGGCAAAATTCCAGGCCTCATTTGGGGGAACGCCGGCCACGGTAACCTTCTCAGGACTAACGGGCGGCTATTTGGGCCTTTACCAGTTCAACGTGATAGTGCCAAGCGTGGCCCCGAGCGACGCCGTCCCGTTCACGTATTCACTAGGCGGGGTGAATGGCCCGCAGAACCTGGTGATCGCCGTGGGAAACTGAGCGGCTCTCTGCAAAACGCCCAGGAGTGGAATTGGCCGGCGAAAGCGCCTGCCCCATCTTTACAGCCAAACGACGTGCCGGTGATGGCGCAGGCGCTTTCGCCTACGAACCGCATTATTTCACGGGTTCTGAGGGAGCGGTTTGCTGGCGGGCGCGGGCGTCATGCGCAACCTATGCCACCGCTCACCGCGACTCTGTCGACCAGTAACCGGGCCGGGCGCGGATACGGAAGCGGCCGTTGCGCGCCAAACTCACTTCGAGACTGTGGTATCCCGGCACCGCGTCCTCCGGCACAAAGCTGAGCAGGTACTGGGAGTGGAGTTCGGCGCCGAGCTTCTGGATGGCACCCTCCAATCCCTTCCGCCGGGTGAACGGGAAGGTGATTCCGCCCGTCGCCGC
>JANYJN010000587.1 GCA_025358475.1 Candidatus Solibacter sp. | reverse complement strand
TTCGGACGGGCGCAGTTGGCAGATCTGCGCGTTGACCTCGACCAGTTCCTTATGCAGGTCTTGCAGTTTCCGGAATTCAGCGATTTCTCGTTGGGCCTTTCGCGTTGCGGGCTGGTCGGGCAGGGATTCCGTAACAGTCTTGCCGCTGATCTTGAAGGTCAGGCGGAGGTTGGGACCGTGGCCTGGATCCTTGGGCTGATGGCAATGGCAGTTGGGTTTGCCACAACGGCCAGTGGTGGAAGTGATCGATCCACAACGCAGATCGCCGAGAGCCGCGATCTGATTGGTAATGTTGATGCGCTGTTGTTCCAGGAATTCCAGAGACTTTGGGGTCGTCATCGGGGCAGCCTCCTATCCTAGCGTACTACATACGCTCGGATATTGGGCACAAAAAAAGAAACCGCCCATTTCACCACTTTCAAGTCGCACACCCAGTTCACAGGGTCGCCCTGCGTGTACGCGTATTTGTTCCAGCTACTCGGATCGCCAACACTGCTTCCCCTCGAAGGGTCCGGCGTCCCGAACCTTCCCATCCCCACGCCGTAGTATCGTTGATCGGCAGGTTGCTGGCTCCGTCGTAGCTGTAGATCGTCACCTGGCACTATCAACGGCACTGAATTCCCGGAATGTCACAGAAACAGTAGATGGTACGGCTCCGCCCGTACGCTTCCCGGCTTGGCGGTGTACCGGGACGGTCAAAGCGGTACACAATCGGGAACCCACCGTCAGTCAGAAAATAGGCGTCTGTCCGGAAGGCGACCATTATCCGCTTCTGCTGGAACCGCGCCTGCATGAGACGGCTAAACTTGCCAGCCAACTCGATGCTTGGACTCGACAAGGAGCGAACGTAAATCGAGATCATCGCTTCGTCACCCGGGCTGGATTCTGTTTGCGGCGGCAGCGGGTGGTAGTACGTCTTCAAGATCTCGAAATCGGTGCCCTGGATGCGGGCGCGCAGGAAATTCTTCCCCGCAAAGACTATTTCCTTAGAATTACCCCTGCGGTCTCGGAGCCGCAGGACTCCGTTTTCCCTGTAGGTCGAGATCTCTGCCATCGGTAGCGGGTTGCGCCCGAACTCGTTGTAGAGCTGGAGCCACCAATCGTAATCGCCTTCCGTCTTCAGCTTTCCGTGACTCTCCCTTGTTGCGTCCTCCTGGTCTAGGAAAACTTCGACTGTCCACGCGCTGTAGTCTTTTAGCTCCTGGGATAGCTCGACGTATAGGAGGCGCAGCTTCTCCTCGGTGAGGTCAGAGCCCTTCCACAGAATCAAACGGGTGTAAAACGGCCCGTCGCTCCTCTCCCAGAGCGTCTGCCCCGCGACCGGGGCCGGCGTGGCAGGCATGCTTGCAGCGGCTCCAACCAGGCAGAGAAGTCTGACCACCATGCCGAAACGAGGGTGCCTAGTTTTTGCAGTCATTTTGGAGCCACCTATTAATCGAAGAACTGCTGGACTCGTACTGCTGCGGCTTCATGCCGTACTTGCTGGCGAAGGCGTTATCCCCTAGCTGCGTGGCGTAGTGGAGTAGTTCGTGGAGCAACACTGCGGTCTGACCCACCGAGAAGTTGGCGTTATTGCCATACACGTCATCTAAAAAGAATTGGTTCCCCAGAAGAACCATATTGCTAATACTGTTGTTCGCTCCGTTGAGCGTCACGGCGTTAGCACCGCCGACGATGCTCTGAAGAGTACCCGCTGAATTGTAAGCAGCTAGCGTCGGTGCGATCTGCGCGACAGTCTTATTCCCGTCTGCGGACCCGCGGGCGTCAGCGAAGCGCAACTGACCCGCGTCCTTCAGAAGCACGTCCGCTCCTGGTAGGACTTTGGCGCAACCGGCACCAAGGTCATTGATGGTTGCCTTGAGTGCCGCAAGCGCGTCCGAAGCCGAGGTTACGCGCTGGATAGGTTCCGGCGTTTCGCCACCACCGCCGCCGCCACCTCCGCCGCCCACGTTTGTTGCCGGACCCGGGTACCACACCGGCACCGTCTGGTAGGAGTAGTACTCGCCATTCCAGCCGCCAACAATTCCCATACCCCAGAACCCCCCGGGACGACCTCCGACGCATCCGCCGTTAACATCGTCATAGACGTCGCACATCATCCTCGTGAGGCCAGTGGAATCGTTGAAGTTCACCGGATCGCCCTGCACGTACGCATACCGATTCCAACTCACAGGATTGGACGGATCAACTCCCGTGCTCGGGTCCGCACTCCCGAACCGCCCCATGCCCACCGCATAGTATCGTTGGTCCGCGTAATCTTGCCCCGGGTTATCCCGCGTGTACGTCCCGAACTTCTCCCGTCCGTCCCCCGTACTCGTCTTCTCTTCCCCATATGGGTAGTAACTCATCCGCTCCGCACCCGACGCCCGCACGCTCCCTAGCCGGTCCGTCACCACCATCACTCCTTTACTCTTCACCAGCTTCCCGCCGAAATACACGTGGTACTGCGGCGCCGCCGAACAATCCAGCCCGCTCTCCAGCGACTGGCACGCCTGCGTCACCAGCTTCTGCCCACCAACCCCGTAAAAGTAAAACTCCCACCACGTCCCGGACGCCTTCTTCACCCGCTTCCCCGCGTGATCGTAGACATACGTCCCCCCTCCCCTATAAATCATCCGGTTCTCCACGTCGTAGATCGTCTGTCCATCCGTTGCGTTCCCGTTCGCGTCGTACTCCTGCCCCAGCCCCGTCAACCGATTCGTCGCCGGATCCACAATCACACTTAGCACCGGCGCGCTCCCCGCCGTCACCGCCTTCTCCACCAGATTCCCGAACCCGTCGTACGCGAACGCCTGCCCCCACGTTCCGTTCGTCGCCCCTGCCGTCGCCAGCCGATTCAACGCGTCGTACGTGTAATTCACCGTCTCCCCGCCCACCCCGTCGATCGACTGCGCGATCCGCCCGTTGTTCGCTCCCCCCGTGTACATGTACTGCATGTCCATCGCCGTCCCCGTCCCCAGCGGCGAATACATTCCTCCCGTCACCGTCTGCCGCGTCAGTTGCAGCATCGCGTTGTACGTCCGCGTCTCTGTGGTTCCCAACGAGCCCACCCCCTGGTAATTTAGCCCCTGCATCTCCCCTGCCACACCGTAGCTCGCCGTCATCATTGGTGATCCATACCCGTTCACCATTTCCTGCATCCCGCCCAAACGCCCGTTCGCATCATACTGCATCGTGTATTGCTGCGGGTACTGCGCGTTCCCATAATCGATCCCCGTCATCCGCCCTTCCGTATCCCATGTGTACGCCCCATTGAAGCTCACCGCATTCCCGCTGTAGTTCATGCGCTGCGCCGTCACCCGCCCCGCCGCGCTATAACTGCACATGTACGAGAACGGATCCCCCGTAGTCTCATCCTGATACTGCACCGCCGTCAGCCGCCCCCACGCGTTCTGCGAGTAATTCGCGTCCAGCGGATTCGTGTCGTACGAGTAGTCCAACCGCTGCTTCGTCTGCTCCATCAGGTGGTACGTCAACGTGTACAGATCCCACGTTACCGCCCAGTGCTGCACCTGCGTCACCCGACCATACGCGTCGTACGTGTACCGCGTCTCCTGCCCCTTCGCGTCCGTACGCTTCGTCACCCGGTGCGATCCGTCGTACTCATACGTCACCGTCCCGTTCTCCGGGTTCGTCGCGCTCTTCAAATCACTCCCCGTGTACACGAACGTCCGCGTCTGCGTCCCATTGCTCCGCGGCATGCTCACTCCCACTAAATGCCCCAGCGAGTCGTACGTGTAATTAGTGATCCAGTCCGCCCCGCCCCCCGGGTTCGGCTCCATCACCCTCACCAACTGCCCCAGCCCGTCCGTCTGCTGGATCTTCCACTTCCCCGCCGC
>JANYJN010000583.1 GCA_025358475.1 Candidatus Solibacter sp. | reverse complement strand
GGTTCCGGCCCTCGCCGTTTGGGACGGCGCCCGGCGCGCTACGCTGTGCATAGTGGCGATGGGACTGTTCCTTTCTCGGGATCCTCGGGTGGCGGTGGTGGTGCGGCGGATGCCTCCGTTGACCGGCGTGCCGGTGCGGGTGGATGTGGCGCGCGGACTGCGCGACCGGCGCGGGCCGGTGCATGCGGGAGCGTTTCTGCGCGAACGGCGAATCGTTCTGGTTTGCACGCGCGCGGAGTTTTCCCGGATCCTGGTCCACGAGGTGGCCCACTTCATGTGGCTGCGGTTGGGCAATCCCGCGCGGCGGAGTTATGAGGACGTGGTTCGCGCGGAAATCGCGGCACGGGCGAGCGGGGAACTCGGGTGGAGCGCCGAGTGGCGGAAGGGTTGCCTGCGCGCGGAGGACATCGACGGTCGGACGCGCCGCTGGCGGGAGTATTGCTGCGAAAGCTTTTGCGATACCGCGGCGTGGCTGTATTGCGCCAGGGAGCGGCACCAGGAGTTCACGCTGCGCGCACCCTGGAGGCGCGGACGGCGGGCTTGGTTTGCGGAAGTTCTGCGGAACCGGACTTTGTCGATATAATCGAATCAGGAAACTATTCTGTGTCCGCACCGAGCTACCTCACCGTTTTTGCCGCCGCGCTGGTCGCCGCGTGTTCTCTCGCCGGCTGCTCCCCCGAGGCGCGCTCCGCCAGGTCGGCTCCCCCGGTCAAGGCCGCCGCGGACCGCAAACCCGCCCCGGAGTTCGCGCTGAAGGATGCTAACGGCAAGACCGTGCATCTGGAGGAATACAAGGGGAAAGTGGTGCTGTTGGACTTTTTCGCCACTTGGTGCGGACCGTGCAAGATTGAAATTCCGTGGTTTATGGAGATGGAGCGCGCCAACAAGGACAAGGGGTTCAGCGTGCTCGGGGTTTCCATGGACGACGAAGGGTGGGAAGTGGTCAAGCCGTTTCTCGCCGAACTGGGAGTCAATTATCGCGTGGTGATCGGCAACGATGCCACGGCGCAGATTTACGGGGGCGTCGACGCGCTGCCCACCACGTTCCTGATCGACCGGCACGGAAGAATCGCGGCGGTCCACATCGGCCTCGCCAGTAAGAAGGTTTTCGAAGATGGCATTCAACAACTCCTGCAAGACCCTGTGGTTGACGCTTCTGGCGGCGTGGTTTTGCCTGCCTTTGCTCTGCGCCCAAACACAAAGTAGCGGCTACCTGAGCGCGGGCGAGTCCCAGAAGGCCGCAGGCAAACGCAATGCGGTGCTCCGTGTGAAGATCCCCCTGATTGTGAAGGAGGGCTATCACGTCAACAGCAACCAGCCGAGCGAGGAGTATCTCATCCCGTTGAAGCTGACGTGGACGCAAATGGGGGCGCTGGAGGGCGGCACGGTGACGTACCCGAAACCAACGCTGGAGAAATATGAGTTCTCCGAGCAGCCGATCTCGGTGTACACGGGCAATTTCGATCTGTTCGTCAACTTCAAAGTGGCGGCGAAGGCTCCGGCGGGTCCCGGAGCGGCCAGCGGAAAGCTGCGCTATCAGGCTTGCAGCAATCGGGCCTGCTACCCGCCGAAGACGTTGGAAATCACGGTGAGCTATCAGGTGCAGTGAAGGGCGACCGTGTAGAGATGTTTTTTCACGTGGGCAGGCTGGGTACCTGCATAAATGGTGGGGCGGACCCTCTGGTCCGCGGCCGACGCCCTCGTCGGCCTGCTGGCACCCTGCAAGATGCTGATATCGTTGCCCCGGCGGCGGGGACGGGGGCGTCCCGCGCGGACCAGGGGGGTCCGCCCCACCGGTCACCGCGCTACAGCGTTTCGCCGCGGACTAAATCTTGGTAACTCTCGCGTTGCCGGATAATGCGCCAGGTGTCGCCTTCCACCAGCACTTCGGGCGCGCGAGGGCGTGAGTTATAATTCGAACTCTGTACGAAGCCGTACGCTCCGGCCGTGCAGACCGCCAGGAAATCGCCGGGCATGGCGTTGGCCATGGCGCGATCGCGGGCCAGAAAATCGCCGGTTTCGCAGACCGGTCCCACCACGTCCATCACGACGGGCGGCAGCGCATTCTTACGTAGCGGAAGGATTTCGTGGTGCGCGCGATACAGCGCCGGACGGATGAGATCGTTCATGGCGGCGTCGACAATCAGGAATTCCTTCTCGCCGTTGCACTTGCGGTACAGGACGCGGGTGAGCAGCACACCGGCGGGACCGACGATGCTGCGGCCGGGTTCGATCATGGCGGTGAGGCCGCTGCCGCGAAGCCGGCTGGAGAGGGTCTCCACGAAGGCGCGGATCTCCGGCGATTTCTCTCCCGCGTGGTAGCCCACGCCCAGCCCCCCGCCCAGATCGAGATGGCGTATGGGGTGCCCGGCGGCGCGCAGTTCCTGGGCCAGCGCCAGCACCTTATCCACGGCTTCGAGAATCGGGCTGGGGTCCAGGATCTGCGACCCGATGTGGCAACTCACGCCTTCGGCCACCAGGTTGCGGAACTGCCGCGAGGCATCATAGACCGCGGCCGCTCTGGCGATGGCGATGCCGAACTTGTGCTGGCTCAGGCCGGTGGAAATGTAGGGGTGGGTGACGGCGTCCACGTCGGGGTTGACGCGGATGGAGAAGCCGGCCGTTTTGCCGAGACGCGCCGCCTTGGCGTCCAGCAGCGCGAGCTCCGCCTCCGATTCGCAGTTGAAGGTGTGGATGCCGCTCTCTAGCGCGTATTCCACTTCGGCGGCGGTTTTGCCGACTCCGGAGTAGACGATTTTCGAGGGGTCGCCGCCAGCCGCGAGGACGCGGTAGAGTTCGCCGCCGGAGACGATGTCGAAACCGGCGCCCTCTTTGGCAAGAAGCGCCAGTACGGCCAGCGAGGAATTGGCTTTCACCGCATAGCAAACGGTGTGCGGCAGGGCTCCGAACGCCTGCGTGTAATCCGCATAATTCCGGCGGATGGCTTGGCTGGAATAGACGTAGGCCGGAGTTCCAACGCGGTGCGCAAGGTCGGCCAAGGGGACCTGCTCACAGTAATAGTCGTTTTGCGAATAGGCGAACATGCAAGGATGCTTTTGGGGCTGAATTTCAAGTATGGCACAGGGATGTGATCGTACGCGGATACGGTGAAGAGCCCACGGGAAAAGCGGTCAGACGTGGATGTGCCCCGCATCACAGCCTTTTTTGGTGTGTGATGCGGGGCACCGGGGTTGTTCCCGCTAATCGGCAGCGAGCGTTGAAAGTTGCGCGTTCAGATCCGCCAAGGCCTTGCTCAAAACGGTCTTGTAGCGGGGATTCTGTGCGTTTTCAAGATCCCGGACCACGCGGGTGCGGGACATGAGGATACTCTCTCTCTTGCGGAGCAAGTCGAGCGATTCTTCTGAGAGAACTTTGGCGCGAGCAACAGCGCTGCGGTTCTCGGCCATGTCGATCTGAGCCGCGACCGACTTACTTTCCCAACCTCTGGCCATGCTTCCATTCTACGCCTGTAGTGCCCAAATGGGAAGGACCAGCACAGTTTTTGGTACTTTTCGCCCAGTGACGCAAATAGACGCTCGCACCAAGAAGAGCGCTCCCGGTCGCGGCTCTGATTGGAGTTGCGGTTGCGTCAAACCGAGCCGCGACCGCCAACTTATGCCCCTGTGACGTGCGCCACCAGCCGCGCCAATCCTTCGCGGAAGATGTCCGGGGCGGTCAACAGGCTGACTACCAGGTAGGCTTCGGTCTCGAAATCGTAGAAGAATCCAGGCTGCACCAGGACTCTGGCGTGCTCCAGTAATCCAAGCGTCCATTCCTCTTCGCTACGCATACTGGGCACCTGCAGCGTGATGTACCAACCGCCCTCCACCGCCAGGATGTTGGCCGGCGACCCGGCCAGGGCGCCGCGGGCAAACGCCAGATTCTCCACGGTGCGCCGCCGGATCTGGCGCTGCACTGAGTCGCCCGCCGCCAGCAGCCGCGCGGCCGCGCACTGCACCGGCGTGCCCACCGAGAGGTAGGTATCGGCGATCCACTCCAGCTTTCCCCATGCTTCGGCGCGCAGGGCGGGGGGACCGCTCACCACCATCCACCCAAGCTTCATCTGTGGCAGGCCGGCCACCTTGGAGAGGCCGCTCATGCAGAATGCCAGGCACTCTTCCACGCCGGCCAGAGTCGCCACGCGATTGGCATCTTCGGCCAGCGCATAGTCGGCGAAGACCTCGTCGGAAATCAGCGCCACACCGCGCGCCGCGCAGAGTGCGGTGAGCGCGCGCAATTCGCCCCGCTTCACGTAGCTGCCGGTGGGATTGTTCGGATTCACCAGCACGATGGCACGTGTACGCGCGGTGATCGCCCTCTCGACGGCATCCAGGTCGATGCTCCAGCCGCCGTGATACTGCAGCGGGTATTGGCGCACCGCGACCGACTCCATATCCGCCAGAAATTCGAACAGGGGGTACGAGGGGCGCGGCACCAGCACCTCGTCGCCCGGGTTGGTCAGCAGCTTGAACAGGTACGCGTAGGCCTCGCTGGTGCTGGCCGTCAGCAGGATGCGCTCCACTGGCACCGCGTGCCCGCGCGCCGCGTAGTAGTCGCTCACCGCCTGGCGCGCGGCGGGCGTCCCCGCGGGGTCTGGTTCGTAGGCCAGCATGGCAGCGTCGTCGAACGCGTTCAGGATTTCGCCGGGATAGCGCAGGCCGGCGTGGGTGGGGTTAGACTCAGTCAGGTCCAGGATGCGCTCCCCGGCGGCGCGTTGCGCGGCCAGGGCCAGGGTGACGCGGTTGGGCCTCGGGTCCCAATGGAAACGGGAAGAGAACATGGAGATACCGATTGTAACGGGCCGCACGGGGGCACGGCGTGGCTTGGCGGGGCGCGTGATATGTTGGACTCAATGCCCATCGAGAACCCGTTCCAGGACCCGCTCCGTTTCGAACGCCAGACGCCCGAGTGTGTCATCGTCATCTTCGGCGCCAATGGCGACCTGACCAAGCGCAAGCTGCTGCCCGCGCTCTACCGGCTCGCCTTCGATCGCCGGCTGGCGGCGGGGTTCGCCATCGTCGGCATCTCCCGCACGCCACTTTCCGACGATGACTTCCGCGGGAAAATGCGCGCCAGCGTGGAGCAGTTCAGTGAGGACACCAAGGTGGATGAGGACGTGTGGGCGGCCTTCGCGCGCGGGCTCTACTATGTAGCCGGCGATATTGGCGACGCGGGGCTGTATCAACGCCTGGGCGAAAAGCTGAAGCAAATCGAAAGCGAGCGCCACACCGGCGGCAACGCGCTGTTCTATCTCGCCACGCAGCCCAGCCAGTACGCGCCCATCGCGCACGGCATCGGCGCGGCGGGGTTGGGGAAGGGAAGCGGCTGGCGGCGGCTTGTGGTGGAGAAGCCCTTTGGGCACGACCTGGCTAGCGCGCGCGAGCTGAGCGACCGCCTGCACGAAGTCTTCGACGAAGCCGCCGTCTACCGCATCGACCATTACCTGGGTAAGGAAACCGTCCAGAACATACTGGCATTTCGCTTCGGCAACGGAATCTTCGAGCCGTTGTGGAACCGGCGCTATGTGAATCATGTGCAGATCACCGGCGCGGAATCCATCGGCGTGGAAGGCCGCGGCGCGTATTATCAGGAAGCCGGCGCGCTCGACGACATGATTCAGAATCACCTGTTACAGGTGATGGCCACCATCGCCATGGAACCGTGTGCCAGCTTCGGGGCCACCAGCGTGCGCGACGAGCGTTCCAAACTGCTGCGCTCCATTCGCCCGATGACTCCGGAGGAGGTCCGTCAGAATACGGTGGCCGGCCAGTACGGACCGGCGAGCATTGGCGGTAAGGACGTCCCCGGTTTCCGCCAGGAGGAGGGTGTGGACCCTAACTCGCGAACCGGAACTTATGCCGCGGTGACTTTCTTCGTGGATAACTGGCGGTGGGCGGGTGTACCGTTCTACCTGCGCACCGGTAAGCGGCTCGCCAAGCGAGTAAGTGAGATCGCGATCCAATTCAACACGGCGCCGCTGCACCTCTTCAACCAGGACTCCGGCGATACCAGCGCCAATTTGCTGATCCTGCGCATACAACCCGAGGAAGGCATCTCGCTCAAATTTCTCTCCAAGCGTCCGGGTTCCGGCATGACGCTGCGTCCCGTGTCGATGGACTTCAACTACGGCTCCAGTTTCGGCGAGCGGTCGCCCTCGGCCTACGAGACGCTGCTGCTGGACGCCATCGTCGGCGACCCCACGCTGTACACACGGCAGGACATGGTGGAGGCCAGTTGGAGCGTGGTGGAGCCGATTCAGAACGCGTGGCGTGAGGCTACACCAGCGTTTCCCAACTACGCCGCCGGAAGCTGGGGACCCTCCGCCGCCGAAGAGATGCTGGCGCGCCGGGGCCACGTATGGAGGAAGCCGTAATGGGCGCCACGGTCTCGCCGGAAAGCATCCTGAAGGAACTGGCCGCGCTCTGGACCGAGCAGGGCAAGCAGGGCGACGCGGGCGTGTTGCGCGCCTGTTCGATGACGCTGGTGGCCGTCGCCGAAGCCGACGACGATACCGCGGCGCTCGGCGAAACCATTGCCGCGCTGATGCCGGAGCACCCGGCGCGCAGCATCCTGATCCGCCTGCTGGGCGAGGGCGAGCGCGCGCTCAGCCAGCGCGTCTACCAGCAGTGCTGGAAGCCCTTCGGACAGCGCCAGCAAATCTGCTGCGAGCAGATCGAGATCACCGCCAGCGACCCGGCGCTGGCCGACCTGCCCTCCGTCATCCTGCCGCTGGCGGTCCCCGACCTGCCGGTGATTCTGTGGTGCCGGAGCGCGCGCATGGTGCGCCGTCCGGAATTCGGTGCGATCGCTGCCATGGCCACCAAGGTGGTGACGGACAGCGCGGCGGACGCGGACGCCCTCGGCGCCATCCGGCGTATGGCGGATGCCGTGCGCTCCGGTGGCATCTTTGCCGACCTGGCATGGACGCGCCTCACGCGCTGGCGCGAGACGCTGGCGCGCGTCTTCGAGAATCGCGATACCCTGGCGCGCCTCTCGCAAGTCAATCGCGTGCAGGTGCGCTTCGGGCCGGGCTACCAGACGGCCGCGTGGTACCTGGCCGCGTGGGCCGCCAACGCGCTCGCCTCGGTGGGGCAGGTGGTGACGCCGGTAGTTGGGCCACAGGACGAATCGCTGCGCCTGGAACTTTCCGGCGGCCAGTTCCACGTGGAACTTTCACGGCAGGGGGAGCGCTTGGTGACGCTGGTCAACGAGCAATCCAACTGCACCAATCTGCCGCGGCCGGCGGATTACCACCTGCTGCGCGAGGAGCTGGGCATCGTGCGCCGCGACGCCGTTTTCGAAGGTACGCTGGCGTCCGCGGCCCGGCTTGCGGTATCCTCTTCAGGGCAGTTATGAGCGTCCGTTGGCACAAACTTCACGATGCGAATGCCGCCGCCGAAGCCGGGGCGCATCATATCGTCAATCTGCTGGAGGAGGTTCTCTCCGGCCGGGAATCCGTCACGTTCGCGGTGTCCGGCGGGACCACGCCGAAGTTGATGTTTCAGAAGCTGGCCGCCACGCGCTTCCCGTGGGACAAGGTCCACGTCTTCTGGGTGGACGAGCGATGCGTCCCGCCCACCGACGTGGCCAGCAACTTCAAACTGGCCGACGATTTCCTGATTCAACCGGCGCACATTCCGCACCGCAACGTGCATCGCGTGATGGGGGAACTGGTTCCGGCCGTCGCCGCCAAACGGTACGCGGGCGAGATCCGTGAGTTCTTCGGCTTGGAAGAGGGTGAGATGCCGCGTTTCGACGTGGTGCATCGCGGGATGGGCCCCGACGCCCACAGTGCCAGCCTGTTTCCCGGCGAGCCGTTGATTGACGATCACGAAGGCATCGCGGCGGCGGTGTATGTCGAGAAGTTTCACCAGTGGCGCGTGACGTTGCTGCCGGGGGCGCTGCTGGCGGCGAAGCATACGGTGTTCGTGGTAGCGGGGGACGATAAGGCGGAGGCGGTGCGCGCGGTTTTCCAGGAGGAGTTCGACCCGCAAAAGTACCCTGCGCAAATCGCCGCGCACCCTGGCCGCGGCGTGACCTGGTTTTTGGATGAAGCGGCGGCGCGGCTGATGGATTGACAGTGGCATAAGGCTCCGCCTTGTGCATCCGAGCGCAGCTCGGACGTAGCAGCAAGCGGTTGACGAAACCTCAAATCACTTCACCCGAGCCAGAACGCGCTGCACGGCGGCGCGCACGCGCGCATCCTGGGGCGGCGCCGCCGATGCGTTGCAGAACTGTGCGAAGATCAGCCCGCGCGGATTGACGCCTTCGGGTAGCGCGGCCTCTCCGCTAAGCGCCAGGATTGTCACCTGCCTGCCCAGCGCGATGGCCTGCACCGGATAGGAGCGAACCGTCTCGCCGCGCTTCTGCAAGCCGTGTGCGGGTTCCACCATCTGAAAGGCGGCCCGAATGGCGCCGGTGACCGCGACGCCATCGGCGCACCCCCCGGAGGCGAGCCCGCCATCCGGGCCCAGCGTTCCCAAACATCGATCGCCTGTGGCGACGGACAGCGACCGATGGCCATAGCGGACCTCAGCCGGTTCCAGGGCATTGACGGCGGCGGTGATGGCCGCTACCAAATCATCGGGCTGCGCAGGGCGGGCGCCGGTTCCGCTCCAGTGGAAGAGCATTCCCGGACGCTCCAGGTCAAGCGCTACCAGCAGGCGCGCCGCCACAAAATCTGCCACGGCCCCGGTGATGCGGAATTCGGTTTGGGTGAACACGGCGCGATTGCCGCGGGCGTCTTCCAGAACCAGCGCGCGCGCCGACCCAGACTCGGCCGCGCCGGCCCGGTACCCTGCGGCGAACCCCGCGGCCGTCAACGCCAGTTCAATAACGATGCAGCCAGAGAGCTTTCTCGACCACCTTTTCCGCATTGGGCAGGAAGGCCTCCTCCAGCGGAGGGCTGTAGGGGACCGGCGTGTCCGGCGCCGTCACCCGCACGATGGGCCCGTCCAGATATTCGAAAACGTTTTCGGTGATGGTGGCGGCTAGTTCGCCGGCCATGCCGCCGGTGCGCGTGTCCTCGTGCAGCAGCAGCGCCTTTGACGTCTTTCGCACGCTCGCGCAAATGGTCTCGCGATCCAGCGGTAGCAGCGTGCGCAGGTCCACCACCTCGGCGCTACACCCTTCAGCCGCCAGTGTCTCCGCGGCTTCGAGCGCGGTCCATACCATGGCGCCGTAGGTGATGATGCTCAGGTCGCGGCCCTCGCGCACCACCTTGGCCTTGCCGATGGGCACCGTGTAGTCTTCGGTCGGCAAGTCCTCTTTGATTCTGCGGTAAAGGCCCTTGTGTTCGAAGAAGAGCACAGGGTCATTATCGCGGATGGCGGATTTGATCAGCCCTTTAGCGTCGTACGCGGTGGCCGGACAAACCACTTTCAGGCCGGGCGTGCGCACGAACCACATCTCGGGATTCTGCGAATGGAAAGGGCCGCCGTGGATGCCGCCGCCGGAGGGCGCGCGGATCACGATGGGCACGCCGGCGCTCCAGCGGTAACGGCACTTGGCAGCGAAATTGACAATCTGGTCGAAACCGCAGGAGATGAAATCGGCGAACTGCATCTCGGCGACGGGCCGCAAGCCCATCAGCCCGGCGCCGATGGCCGCTCCCACAATGGCCGCTTCGGAAATGGGCGTGTCCACCACACGGCGGGTGCCGAAACGCGCCAGAAGTCCCGCGGTCACCTTGAAGGCGCCGCCGTACTCGCCGATATCCTCGCCGATACAGAACACGTTGGGGTCGCGTTCCATCTCCTCCCAGAGACCTTCGCGAATTGCTTCCAGGTAAGTGGTGGACATGGGTTAAACGTTCTCGTACACGTCGTCCAGCAGGGTGGCGGCGTCGGGGAAGGGGCTCTGCTCCGCCCACGCCACGGCGTCATCCACTTCGCGCGCGATGGCGGCATGCACCTCATCGATCTCGCCCTGCGTGGCCCAGGGCTGCTCGATCATGCGCTTTTCCAGGCGTACGATGGGGTCGAGTTTGCCCCACTCTTCGAACAATCCCTTGGGGACGTATTGCGCCATATCGTGCGCCGAGTGGCCGGTCATGCGGAAGGTCTTGCACTCCAGCAGATAGGGCCCGCTGCCAGCGCGCGCGTAAGCCGCGGCGCGAACGGTAGCCTCGTAGACCGCCAGCACATCGTTGCCATCCACAATTTCGGCCGGCATGTTATACGCCGGGCCGCGATCGGCCACGTTGGCGCAGGCCATCTGCAGGTTCAGCGGCGTGGAATAGGCGTACTGGTTGTTGTTGCAGATGAACACCACGGGCAGCTTTTGTACGCTGGCGAAATTGACGCCTTCGTGCCAATCGCCGCGGCTGGTGGCGCCGTCGCCGAAATAGCTGAAAGCCACCCCGTTGATGCCCTTATAGCGCATGGCGAGGGCGGCGCCAGCCGCCACCGGCACGGTGGCCGCCAGCGCGCTGATGATCGAGACAACGCCGGCGCTCATATCCCCCATGTGCATGTTGCCGTCGCGGCCGCGCGTCAGGCCGCCTACCCGGCCCATGTACTGGGCCAGCACGCGTCGCGCCGAGACGCCGCGGACGAAGAATACCGCCATATCGCGGTGCGAAGGAAACAGCACGTCGTCCGCCTGGGCCACCAGCGCGCTACCCACCGGTATGGCCTCCTGCCCGCGCCCCACATAGACGCCGCCCACCACTTTGCCCTGGCGATACAACTTGCGTTCGACGCGATCTTCCACTTCGCGCATCAGCAGCATGTAGTAGAGACACTTGTGGGCCAGTTCGGCCTCGGGTGTGCCGGTCGCCGGGGCCGCACTGTGGATTTTCGCAGCAGTAGCTTCGGCAGCGCTCATGGAAATCCCCTCGTGTTTGCGGTTCAACGGGTAGTATAACGCTATTGCAGAGAGGGGCCAGGCGCGGGTGAAGTGCCCGGCGTCTATTGTGGCGGGCTGCCTTCGAGCTTCTTTACCCGATCGTCGATGGATTCCATCTCCAGATCAATCGCCCGGAGCGCCGCGGAGATGGTGCGGTTGCGGGCCTCCGCCGGCGACGCCCACTTGTGGAACTCAGTCAACAGCTTCGTTTCCACCAGCTCGCATCTCTCGTTTACGTACCCCTTGAGGGAGGAAACGATCCGCTCCTCCATCTCGATCAGGTACTGCTTTAGTTCCGCATCCACACCTTAGTCTACTCCAACGACGAACATCGGAGCGTCGAAATACTGAGCAACGCCTCGCTTTGCTTAGCGAGGTCTTCGGCCGCTAGATTCGGTCGAAAACCCGCTCGCCCGCAGTGCAGAGCAGAGGGCAAACTGTCTTTACGCTTCGCTTTCCAGCGTCAGGACCTGCTCCGCGTCGCCGCCGCCTTCCGCCATCCGGTGAACCAGTTCCGCGCCATACTCGAAGCCTTTGTCGAAGGCCTGCAAGTTGAGCTTCTGCATCGCCGGCGGCACCGAATCGGCCACGGCCTTGCGCAGGCTGTCCGGCTCCAGTACATGGGTCACCGCGGCGAAGAAGCCCACCATCACGATGTTCAGCACCACCTTGCGGCCCAGTTCCTCGGCGAGGCGGGTGGCGGGGACGCCATAGAAGCGGACGCCCTGCGGGGGATGATCGATGCGCACCAGATCCTGCTCCACAATCAGAATTCCGCCGGGCTTCAGTTGCTTGGAGAAGACCGCGTAGGCTTCCTGGCTCATCACCACCAGGATGTCCGGTTGGGTGACGTAGGGATACAGGATGGGCTCACCGGAAAGGATCACCTGCGCGGCCGAAGAACCGCCGCGGGCTTCCGGACCGAAGCTCTGCGTCATGGTGGCGTAGGCGCCTTCGAAGATGGCGGCAGCCTTGCCGATGACGATGGCGGCGAGAATCACGCCCTGGCCGCCGAAGCCGGCGACGCGGATTTCGGTGAGTCCGAGCTTGGTGGTGTGCGAAAGTTGGCTTAGCCCTCGCTGCATGTTACCTCCGGGGTGGCATAGCGCTCGCCCAACGTGGCCGTCATCTGGCGATTCAGTAGTTCCATGTAATCCGGGCGGTCGCGATCCACGAACTTGCCGACCACGATCTCGCCCGACTTGGTGAGGGCGCATTCACCGGTGGACGCGCCGTTGCGCACCTTGCTGACTTCCTTATAGAACTTCATGGCGTCCAACCCATCGCCCATCTTGTTGCGCCGCTGGTAAAGCGTGGGGCAGGGCGAAAGCACTTCGATAAAGCAGAAGCCCTTCTTGTGAAGCACCTCCTCCATGGAGCGCGCGAGCTGTTTGACGTGGTAGGTGGTCCAGCGGGCCACGTAGCTGGCGCCGGCGGCTTCGGCAAGCTGTACCAGGTTGAAGGAGGGCTCGAAGACGCCGTAGGGCGAGGTAGCCGAGATCACCTCGGTAGGCGTGGCCGGCCCGGTCTGGCCGCCAGTCATGGCATAGGTGAGGTTATTGACGCAAATCACCTTGATATCCATGTTGCGGCGCGCGGCGTGGATGAAGTGGTTCCCCCCGATGGCGAACAGGTCGCCATCGCCGGAGTAGACCACCACTTGCAGCTCCGGGTTAGAGAGCTTGAGCCCGGTTGCGAAGGGAATGGCGCGTCCGTGAGTGGTGTGGAAGCTGTCCAGGTTGGCATACCCGGCGACGCGGCCGGTGCAGCCGATGCCGGAGACGATCGCGACTTTATTCAGGTCCAGCTTAGAGCTCTCCAGCGCACGGGCGAAGCAGTTCACCGTGGTGCCGATCCCGCAACCCGGGCACCAAATGTGTGGCATGCGGTCCATGCGCAGAAAGGGCTCCACCGGGTTGGTCGCGTTGTTCATCGGGTCCAACGTCGGGTCCAACGCCGGGTCCAACGGAGTATCGAGCATGGCTTCACTCATCGGGCCGCCTCCAGAATAGCTTTCAGGATGACTTCGGGTTTGTGTACGCTGCCGCCCGCGTGCGGAACGGAAATGACTTTGGCGCGGCCCGCCGTGTGGCGCTCCACCTCGTGGACCATCTGGCCCAGGTTCAGCTCCGGGACGACGAAGGCTTTGACCCGCCCGGCCAGATCGCGGATGTGCTGCTCCGGGAATGGCCAGGCCGAGATAATGCGGAATATGCCGGCGCGAACGCCTTGCGCGCGGGCCATTTGGGTGGCGCGCTGGGCCACGCGCGAAGTAATGCCGTAGGAGACCACCACCACTTCGGCGTCATCCAGGTCGACGGCTTCAAACAGGGCGCGCCCGTTAGAGAATGGCTTCAGCTTGTCCTGCATGCGGCGTACCAGGCGGTCCTGGGTTTCGACGTTCATGCTGGGGTAGCCGCGCTCGTCGTGGGTCAGGCCGGTGACGTGGAAGCGGTAGCCATCGCCGGCTTTGACCATGTCGGGAACCAGGTCTTCCTTCGGCTTAAAGAGGCGGAATTCCTCGGGCGACTCGTGCGTAAAGCGGCGTGGCGTGATGGCGATCTGGTCGCTCTCGGGGATGATCACTTTCTCCGTCATATGGCCGACGCACTCATCCAGCATCATCATGACGGGGACGCGGAATTCCTCGGCCAGGTTGAAGCCGGTGACGGTCAGGTCGAAGCATTCCTGCGGGGAGTTGGGGCAGAGGGCAATGATGCTGTAATCGCCGTGCGATCCCCACTTGGCCTGCATCATGTCGGCCTGGGCGGGAAGGGTGGGGAGTCCGGTCGAGGGTCCGCCGCGCTGCACGTTGACGAAGACGCAGGGGGTTTCGGTGATAGCGGCGTACCCGATGTGCTCCATCATGAGGGAGAAGCCGGGGCCGGAGGTGACGGTGAAGGCTTTGGCGCCGCCCCAAACCGCGCCCTGTATGGCAATGGAGGCGGCGAGTTCGTCTTCCATCTGGATGAAGATGCCGCCGACAGTTGGAATTCTCCAGGCGAAACGCTCGACCACCTCAGTGGAGGGGGTGATGGGATAACCTGCGGCAAATCGCGCACCGGCTGCGAGGGTTCCCTCACAACAGGCGTGGTCGCCGTCGAGAAAATGGACACCGGTAAGAACACCTTTGGGATCAGCGTGCATGGCGAGCTCCAAAAATAGCGAAATCGGGACAGTACATTCCACAGAGGTCGCAGCCCGAGCACTTCTCACCGTCTACAACGTGGGGCGGATGGTAACCCTTTGAATTGAATGCGGAAGAGAGCGCGAGGACGTGGGTGGGGCAGAATTCCACGCAAAATCCGCACCCTTTACAGCGCTCAACGGTGATTGCAACTTGGCCTTTAGCCATGGAGCCCTCCTGAATAGTCAGTCTAAGAGACTGCACGTGGTGGGCCATTTGAGACTATCGGACCCGGAAGTCGAGGCGACAGGGCCGAAAAACCACCCGCGTAGCTTGGTGGGGCGGACCCCCTGGTCCGCGGCCGACGCCCCCGTCGGCCTGCTGGCACCCTGCAAGATGTTGATATCGTCGTTCCGGCAACGGGACGGGGGCGTCGGCCGCGGACCGAGGGGACCGCCCCACCAAGCCACTCAGTTCTAGCGACAGCGCTCAGGTTTTCTGTGAAATTTCGCGGGCCGAAGGCCCATCCCAATAGGCCAGGAAGCCTGTCCTAACTAATCACCACTGGGACTATTACCTGGCTCCAGGGTAATCAGGTCGGGCGCCAGACGGCGGGCCTTGTCCACGGCGCGTACGGTCGCGCTGGGGCCCGGCTGATCGCTCCAGTTGCGGCGGTCAATGATGGGGGTAGGTTCGTAGGTCTGGCCGGCGGCGAGACGC
>JANYJN010000543.1 GCA_025358475.1 Candidatus Solibacter sp. | reverse complement strand
TCCGGTGGCGGCGCGCAAGGGCCATAGATATGGTTTGGTCACCTTGGTATTGAAGGCATCGCCGGACATGTAGAAATCGGTGAACGGTTGGCCGTCGATCTCGACGGAGACTTTGCCGGGAGCGGGCGTAACCTTCACCTGGGCGGCAACTGGCAGAGCGAGCAGGGCCGCGGAAAAAAAGACCAGAAATGGGTGCTTCACAGGAACCATTTTAGCGCTCAATCGGAAACCGCGAATGCACCTTTCCTTCCGGGGCGGGACCGAACCGGGGACGTCAGGGATGTGGAAGCGCGCAAGGCCCCAACCAGCCCCGAAGTCGGGCATAATGGAAAAGATAACAATGAGCCGTACGCTCCAGCTCGGTAATGCGCAGGTGGACGATACCAAACTGGCGGATGTTTGCCGGCGGTACCGCGTCCGGGAACTCTCATTGTTTGGTTCAGCCGCCCGCGGAGAAATGCGGGCCGACAGCGACATCGATCTGCTTGTCGAGTTTCTTCCGGATGCCGGCATCGATCTGGTGGACTACGCCGGCATGATGCTGGATCTCTCGCACCTTCTCGGGCGCAAAGTGGATCTGGTATCGAAGAACGGGCTGAAACCGCTGATCCGAGCTTCCGTGCTGGAAGAGGCGCGGCTCTTGTATGCGGCGTGAGAGCCTCTATCTCACGGATATCCTTGAGGCCGCGGACCACATTGCCGAGTTCATCGCGGAAACCGATTTCCCGCATTTCAAGAATCGGAGTTGCGCCGCAGTGCCGTAGTTCAGAAGCTCGCCATCATCGGCGAGGCGGCTGCGCGTGTCTCCGAGGAAATGAAGACCCGCCACCCCCAGGTTCCTTGGCCACAGATCATAGCCTTCCGGAACATCCTCGTCCACGCGTACTTTGGGATCGATTGGGATGTAGTTTGGCTGGCCGCCCGGAATCGTTGCCCCATTTTGCGGGAGCAGGTTGCCGGCATCCTCGCAGAGGACTCCGGCGGCATGGCGGGTGAGATTGGCGGGTGAGGGCGAGCCAACCGGATGCGCCGGACCCCGTGTTGGTGCCCCGCCACGCGGCAGGCCCTCCTTCAAACCGCCGCCGTGGGTGTAAAATAACGTAATTGCTGGGGTTATACAGCAACTTTGCGCGGTATTTAGGTATTATTAGGCATGATCCTGGACGCCGAACTGCTGCAAAATCTGGCGGCACTGCCTGTGGAAAAACGCGCCATCACCAACCTTCGAGTGCTCAATGAGGCCTACGACTACGCCAAGCCGAGCTCCTTTGTACGCGGCATGCGTATCGACCTGAACGGTCTCACCATCCTGCTGATCTCCGGGACAGCGAGCATCGACGAGGAGGGAATCAGCGTCCACATCGGCGACTTCCGGGCTCAATTGCGCCGCACTTACCAAAACATCACCGGCCTGCTGGAAGCCGAAGGCGCCACCTGGCACGACATCGTGCGTACCACGTGCTACCTGCGCGATATCGAGCGGGATTATGAGGCATTCAACGAGGAACGCACGGAGTTTTTCCGCCAGCAGGAACTCGACCCCGTGCCTGCTTCCACCGGAATACAGGCGATTCTTTGCCGCCCGGAACTGCTGGTGGAAATCGAAGCGATTGCCATGTTCCGGAGCAAGTCCAAGGCGTAGGCGATGCAAGATAGAGACAGGCCAGGAGGCCTGTCCTACAAGGCGGCCAGGTCTTCGAGGTTGAGACGGCCGGTATAAATCGCCATGCCGAGCGCGGCGTCGATGTTCATGGCGAGCAGCGCCTTGACCTCTTCGAGAGTGGTGATGCCGCCGGCGGCGGTGATATCGAGCGCCGTTGCGTTCCGTAGGCGGCGGAACCAGGCAAGGTCCGTGCCAAGCATCATGCCTTCCTTATCGACATAGGTGCAGAGGAAGCCCGAGCAGTAGGGTTCGAGCGACGCCAGCACCTCTTCGGCAGTGAAATCGGTGGCCTCCTGCCAGCCTTTGACCACGATGCGGCCGGCTTTGGAATCAAGCGCGATGGTCAAACGCTCGCGGCCCACGGCATCTCGGAGAGCCGCGAGAAATGCTTCGTCGATGCCGGTCTTGGTGAAGGCACTGGTGCCCACGATCACGCGGTGGGCGCCCTGGGCGAGCAGCGTGCGCGCACGTTCCACGGTTCGCACGCCGCCGCCCACGCGGCACACGGCTTTTCCAGCCAACATGCGCACCAGTTCATCGTTCGATCCGCGGCCCAGGGCGGCATCCAGATCGATCACCTGAATTTCGG